>OMOE01000126.1 GCA_900290365.1 Syntrophobacter sp. SbD1
GTGGATCGTCCTGGTGCTGAAAAGATATTGGAAAATCTTGTGGATGTCATCGACCAGAGGCCCGGATTCGGGGACATCGCAGTAGACCTCATCCGGGATGAGCCCTTCCAGGCGCTTTTTATCCATTGTGCGCCAGTATTCGATTATTCCCTGTATGAAAGATACAATTACATTGTTGCTTTCCACATGACTTTGTTTTCTAAGAAAGTGGATAAGCTTGTCGCTCCTGGCGGTGATCTCGTCAATATCGGTGGAAACCTTTCTGAGCAGTCCTTCGGCCCCGATCTGGCTGAAATAGACAGGAAACAGCTTTGCGAGCTGCTTTACCAGGTTATAAACAGGTCGAATGGGAGAGTTGAGCAACTGGGAGACGTCTTTTTGAAAAAGATCGGTATCCCGGACGAAGATCCCGCCCAATGACAGATTCACAATCAGGGCGGAAAGGAGCGCCCTCGATCTCAGAGGGTTGGATTTTATTATGTCGAGCCAGACCCTTATATTGGGAAGATGCGCAGGGTTTACCGATATCTGCCACCTGCTGTTTACCTGTCCAAGCCTGGGAGACTGAAAACGAAGCCGTATGATTTGCCTCAGGAAGAAATCAATCAACGGCCTGTGGTCTGTTGCCGTAATTTCCAGACCCATCGTGCGGATGATCTGGATGGCGGCCTGCGGGTAGTTTTGAAGAGGGATCTCCAGGACCCTCAATGTTCGCTCGATCAGGGGCTCCAGTTGATCTCGGGGTTCCTGTCGAATCCACCTGCCGATCTCGAAGTTTATTTCTCGAAGCACATCTTCCTGAATAGCTTCGAGCCCCTTTACTTCCAGGATCTTCAGCCGCAAGAGCATGCTGTTATGAGCCGCATGGGCGCCTGCACCACCTGTTTCAGCCTTGCCTCCATTATCATCGAGCTTTTGAGGCAAACGGAAATAGATTTGAATGATATCGTGGAAGTCGATCATGCCGGTCAGGGCTTCGACAGCCTTGCGATTATCGGGGTCCGCAACGACTTCAGTCTCCAGCACGTGCAGCCGCCTGGATAAAAGATCGTGGCTGAGCGATTCCACCCAGGGGTCTGCAGGACAGAGTCTACTCCCATGCTCATCCAACCACGCGCCGGGGTCTTCCCTGCGCAGCCAGAACTCATAAGTATTCCTGAGAAATCTTACCAGAAAAGCCCTGAGTTCCACAAATGAGGAACCGTTTTCCCAGATTCTCAGCAGCCGGGCCCCGATGCGTTTGGGAGGGTAAAAACTTCGCATGAGGAACTCAAAAGGCGCCTCGGGCAGTTCTGAGAGTTCATACAAAAAATGCCTCAGAATTCCCTGATGGCATGAAGCGTCCTTTTTGAAGACCGTCTCTATTGCGTCGGCGCTGATATCGCCCAAGGCCGGTTTGGCCATTTCTTCGGGCATTTCCTCCAGGAGTTTGATCCAGTATGAAAGAAGATGATCGGCGGCAAGGCTTTGAATTTCAAATCGTTCCGACCTTTTCAGGGCATCGATAAAAATGCCCGAGAGCAGATATATCACCTTGCCGCAAAGCTCGCTGTTTCGATAGAGCCGCAGATTGCCGACGGCATACCTCTGGGTTTCCTGAACAACAAAATGCCAGTTCCTGTACCTGTGATGGTATTCCAAAAGAAGCTCGCGGGCCTGCTTTTCCTTGCCGGCATAACCTTTAACCGCATCCTCCAGGGATTGAAAAGATTGCGGAATGGTTACCTCGATGTTTGTCAGATCCAGGTTCCTGGTAAGAGCGTCTGATTGAAACAGGTCAAAAGGCATATGTGAAAATTCCTTTGAAAGTTTAATTCGAAGCAGGAAGCGAGAAGCAAGGAGCGTGAAGAAACCCAGGGGACCCACTTCCTGTTTCCCACTTCCCGCTCCCCGCTTCTTAAAAACGAATGCTCAATTCGTTTTTAATCGGAGTTCCATCAGGATAGCCGATTCCTTCAGGGCGCCGTAGTAGTTGGGCCGTTCGCCCGTCACAATGAATCCGAAAGATTCATAGAGTTTTCGGGCAGCGACATTGCTATTCCGGACCTCGAGTGTAACCACTGCGGCATGACGCTCCCGCCCGGTTCCAATCGCGGCCTCAATGAGCTTTCGAGCTATTCCTTTTCGCCTTAAGGTCTTGCGCACTGCTAAGTTGAGGATTTGAATCTCGCCTTGAATCGACCAGAAGCAAACATATCCCGCGACCTGCGGAGACGACTCACCCGACGAGGCCCCAGTTTGCAGCCGCGCTGCCAGGAGGTTCGAATCAGCCCTGTTGATTTCTTCGACAAAAGCCCGTTTGGACCATGGTTCGAGCTGGCTGTCGTTTTCTATTTCCAGGATCGAGGCAATATCGGATTGCACGGCAGGTGAGACAGTAATTTCCATAGTTTCCATCCGGAAAGGGTCCTTTTCCGCCCTGGCGTCGTCAATCTTCGGGTTCGCTTGTGCGGCGTACCCAAGTACGCCTCCGCGCAAGCCCTCGATTTCCTTGCCATGACGAAAAATGCCTCCTTTCCGCATTGGAAACTGTAAGTGTCACATCCGGAGTTTCCAGATGGAAGCTAACTATTTCGCCGACCGTGAAAGCACCTCGCTGGCAAGAGATATGTGGCGCTGTCCGTACTCTTTCACCAAAGCAGCAGCTTCGCTCAGACTATACCCGTTTCGGCACTTGGCAAGCTTGATCAGCATTGGAAGATTCATGCCGCAGACAACCTCCACCTTTGGTCCCTGGAACGACAAGCTGATATTTGCGGGCGTGCCGCCAAAAAGGTCGGTGAGTATCAAAACGCCCTTTCCCTGGTCCACCTCTTTTATCGCGTCCCCCATCAGCTTGATCAATTCGTCAACTGTCTGAGCCGGTTTGAAGCAAACGGCCTTGCAGTTCTGCATGGGGCCGACGATCATCTCGGCGCACGCGAGCATCTCTTCGGCCAGCCTGCAGTGAGATGTGGCTATGACTCCTATGAGCCCTGTATCGTTTTCCCGGCTCAATTCAAACCTCTCATTCCAGATTAATATCTCTATGGAACACTGTTACATGATAACTGTTTTTTCTCAACCTGTCAGCGATTCCTTCGGCTATTACAACCGAGCGGTGCTTGCCTCCTGTACACCCGAAAGCCACAGTTAGATACCGCTTGCCTTCCTGCACGTAAGAGGGCAGAAGCTTGAGAAGCAACGCGCAATAATCGGAGAGAAACTCCTGCACCGCGGGCCATTGTAATACCCATGAATGGACAGGGGCCGAACTGCCATCCAGGTCCTTTAAATTTTCGATAAAGTACGGATTTGGAAGGAATCGCACGTCCATTACCAGGTCGGCTTCAGGCGGAACTCCGTATTTGTAGCCGAAGGAGAGGACCTGGATACTGAGTTGCTCACTCTCGGCGGTGTAAGAATAGGTCCTCGTGATAAGCCGCTTAAGTTCATGGACCGAAAGAGTACCGGTATCAATGACCCTGGTTGCCCTGCCGCGCAGCGCGCGCAACTGCTCCCGCTCAAAGTTGATTGCCTGGAGCAACTGATGCTCGGAAGGGGCCGCAGGGTGGACCCTGCGGGTCTGACTATATCTTCGCTGCAATATTTCATCGCTTGCTTCGAGAAAAATGATTTCGAACCTGTAGCCGGCATCTTCCAGCACTGAAAATATCTGGTTGTAATCTTTGAGGAACTTGCGCTCCCTGATGTCTATTCCCAGGGCGATCCTCTTCATGTCCGGCATATCTTGCTCGCACAGTTGCAGAAGGCTCCCCAGCAGAGGTACCGGCAGGTTGTCGATGCAAAAATAGTCTATATCCTCAAAAGCTTTGATCGCGGTACTTTTACCCGATCCGGAAAGACCAGTGACAACAATAACGTGCAGCTTTCTTGGGTTCATTTGCAATCCCTGCATATCCAAATCCGGCAAACTGCGGGCACATAACGAATCGGAGGAAAAAAAGGAGGGCGCAAGCTGCTATCCTTGAGGAAAAGTCCGGGCTAGAAATCCTCGTCTTCCTGCTGAATGATTGAAAAGATGTCTTCCCGGCTGTCGACTTTGGCAAGCCTCTTTCGCACAGTTCCGTTTTTGAGCAGCCTGGCGATCTTTGCCAGTGCCCTCAGGTGAACTCCAGCGCACGCCTCAGGCGCTACTAGAAGAAAGAAGAGGTGAACAGGCTTTCCATCCATGGATTCGAAATCAATGCCTTCCGTCGAACGGCCGAATGAGAGCGCCAGGTCCTTGATATCATTTAGCTTCCCATGTGGAATGGCAATCCCGTCCCCGATTCCGGTGCTGCCCAGTCTTTCTCTTTCGAGCAAGACTTTCATGAACTGATCGCGATCCAGATAGGGTTTATTCTGTTTCACGGCATCAATCAGCTCTTCAAGCACCTGATTTTTGTTTCTCCCCTTGAGTTCGGGAACAATGGAGTCCACTGCGAGAATATCGAGAATTTTCATTAAATTTCCTCTACCGCAACTGAGAATAGGACCGAGGCAAAATTTTAGATTTTAGATTTTTGATTTTCAAAATCAGCAATCTGCAATCTAAAATCACAATCTAAAATCTGCAATCTAAAATCTAAAATCCTTGCCTCTACCCGACTGCTTCAATGAGGCCGAGATTGCCGTCTTTTCTCTTGTACAGAACATTAACCCGGTTCGTGCTCCTGTTTGTGAACAACATGAACTCTCCGTTCGAAAGGTTTAACTCCATTACCGCTTCATCGAGGTGCATCGGCTTTGCGTAAACCTGCTCAGCTCTTATCACTCGAAGCTCCTTGTCGTCATGGGGCGAACGCCCTGCGGCTTCAGGCAATCCGGCTGAGTCTTTTTGGCCCCCGCCACCGGATTTGCGGCGGTTGACTTTTTCCTTCCCTTTCCTGGCAGCCTGTGCCTCAAGGCTATCCACGAGCAGGTCGATGCTGGAATACATGTCATCGGTTTCTTCGGCGCCGTTGAGCCGACAGCCCGAGGCGTCAATGGAGACTTCGGCGATGTGCCGGAATTTTTCCACTCTGAGCACCACGTGTGCTTCTATCGGTTCTTCCAGGTATTTCTTCACTCTTGTGAGCTTGTCTTCAACATAAAATTTCAAGGGATCTGAAGGTTCGGTATGTCGGAAAGATATTTTAATCTGCATGATTATCCCTTTTTGTCTCTCAGGACCCCCAGGAAGATTTCCTTCTTCTGTTGGAGGGCAAAATCCCCAGCATCTCGCGGTACTTGGCCACCGTGCGCCGGGCTATGCTGATATTTTCCTTTTCCAGAATCTCCACTAGTTCCTGGTCGCTGTATGGCTTTGAGGAGTCCTCCTCTCGAACAAGATGCCGTATTCGATCCTTTACAGACTCCGAGGCGACCGCTTCGCCCATTACGCTATTTATTGAACTGTTAAAGAAATATTTCAACTCAAAAATCCCATGCGGCGTGTGCATGTACTTACTTGCGGTAACCCTGCTGATGGTCGATTCATGCATTCCGACATCTTCGGCAACGTCTCTGAGCACCATTGGCTTGAGGTGCGCCACCCCTCTTTCAAAGAAATCAGTCTGCAGCTTCACTATGCTCTGGGACACCTTGTAGAGGGTCCGCTGTCTCTGGTGAATGCTCTTGATGAGCCAGGCGGCCGAACGCAGCTTTGTCTGAATGTAATCCCTGGTTTCGGTGGGCAGCGAATCGCCCTCTCCAAGCGCGTCCTTGTAATAAGAGCTGACCCTCAGTTTGGGCATACCGTCTTCGTTTAGCAGTATGACCCATTCGTCATCAATTCTAAAAACGTAGATATCGGGACTGATATATTCGACAGTCTCTTTGTTGAATGCGCTGCCCGGTCTGGGATCGAGCCCGAGTATAATTTCGACAGCAGCCTTTACTTCCTCGGGACTGCGTTTGAGGGCGCGAACCAGAGCGGCATAATTTTTGGTTTCAAGAAAGTGCAGGTGGTCCTCTATTATTCGGACAACAAGCTGGTTAGCAAGATCGAGGTTCTTAGCCTGCACCAGCAGACATTCCCTGAGGTCCCTGGCGCCAACCCCGGTCGGATCGAAGGTCTGTATCCTGCGCAGGACTTCTTCAACCATTGCCGGAGTTGCCTCGGACATTTCGACTATCTCTTCAATTGTCGCATCGAGATAGCCGTCGTTGTCGAGATTTCCGATTATGCACGCACCTATTTCCCGTTCCTCATCGGAGAAGTCAGAAAGTCTGATCTGCCATTCGAGATGGTCTTTTAACGATGTGGGTTCGCTGAGCCTGCTGTCGAAGCTCGGCCATTCCTGGTTAGGGTCGGTTTCAGCAAACGCGGGGGTGCTTGTATTGTACTCATCCAAATACCCTTCCCAATCAAAGTCTTGCCGCATTTTTTCGGAAAGCTGCACCTCCTGGAAAGGAGTCTCTTCCGTGGTGAGGGTCTCGAGTTCAGCGTCCTGTTCGGTGGGAAGTTCTTCCTGGGACTCTTCGAGCAGAGGATTTGTTTCCAGTTCCTGGTGAATCGTTTCCAGCAATTCCAATCGCGAAAGTTGCAGCAGTTTGATCGCCTGCTGCAACTGGGGCGTCATAATGAGCTGTTGGCTCAGTCTTAGTTGCTGTTTTAGTTCCAATGCCATCAATCAATCCATTTACAAACTGAACTGATCCCCAAGATAGGTGCGCCTGGCAAGATCGCTTTCAGCGATACTGACCGGGTCTCCTTTCTCCAGGATCCGCCCTTCATGCATTATATAAGCCCAATCACACACCTTGAGCGTTTCGCGCACATTGTGATCGGAAATCATTACGCCTATGCCCTTTGCTTTGAGCGCCATGATAAGACCCTGGATTTCCACGACAGCGAGCGGGTCTATGCCTGCGAACGGTTCATCGAGCAGAATAAAACTGGGTTGGGTAACGAGTGCCCGTGTAATTTCCACTCGCCTGCGCTCGCCTCCCGAAAGCCTGTCGGCCTTATTTTTAGCAAGATGTGCTATCCGCAACTCACCGAGAAGTTCTTTGAGCCTTGCCTGCCTCTCCGCTTTTCCAATCTCGAGAGTTTCGAGAATGGCCATTATATTCTGCTCCACAGTCAGCTTGCGGAAAACGGAAGGTTCCTGGGACAGGTAGGTAACCCCTTTTCTGGCCCTTAAGTACATCGGCTGAGCCGTTATGTTTTCCCCATTAAGATATACAGCCCCACTGTCCGGGCGGATTATGCCCACTACGCTGTAAAAGGTTGTCGACTTCCCGGCGCCGTTTGGTCCAAGCAGCCCTACAATTTGCGCCTCATGCAATTCGAGGCTGACATGATCGACGACACGCCGTCCCTGATAACTTTTTACAATGTCTTTGACGATCAGCTTTTTGAGTTCGCGCGGCACAGCTATTCCTTTTTGTTCGGAAACAAAACGGCCTGCACCGGCGCTCCGCTGCCGCCTTCCACAATGCTGCGCCCATCCTTGACGTAAATCGTGATGAGATCTCCCTCAACCCGGTCCTGCCCCTTGGTGACCACGGGCCGGCCGTGCAGCACTATCTTCTGTTCCTTCTGGTAGTATATGGCCTTTTTTGCCGTCGCAAGGCGGTCTAGCTGCGTAAATTTAACATCCCCGTCAAATTCTATGAAGTCTATTCTCTGAGCCCCGGCCGCGTCGTCAGATGCAGCTTTGGTTTCCCCTTCGAGCAATGTCACTTTGAGCCGGTTGGAGGTGATGGTGACATCATCCTGGACAACCAAGACATGGCTTTCGAAAACTATGGTCTTTTGGTCCTGGTTCGCCTCCATCCTGTCGGCGGTGATGTGAATGGGCGATTGGCTGTTGTTTAGCTTTTCACTGAAGTCCGCCGTTTGCCCGGGCGTCTTTGAGCCGTTGGCTCCATAAACGTGACAGCAGACAGGGAAGAAGGCAAAAGTAAAAAGACAAAAGTAAAAAGGTATGGTTCTCCTCATCATGATTCCTTGATCTGGGATATGGGCCCCGCAGGGCTATTTTTCGACTCTGAGGTCGCCAACAACCAGAGAGGCTGTGACTTTGCCAAATACATTCGCGACATGGTCCGCGATTTGATATTTCCACCCGTCGCCATCAAGCGTCAACCCGGGACCCGTCACATGAACGGGAGTGTCAGACTCAACAATTTTGTTGCTGTGTACGTAATGCGCCTTCTCGGTTGTCATCACATAATTGTGCGGCAGCGTGACCCGAATGTCGCCGCTGAGTTCGATATCTTTTGTCCCGGCGTACAGTACCCCTTCACGGCTCTCTAGATGGATTTCTTCGTTGGATTGATCCTGATAGAATGTCAGCCGGACTGCAAGCAGCAGAGTTTTCTGCTGGTCCTGGAAATACTTGGCCTCCGAAGCCCAAAGTGTCCAGAACTTCCTTCCCTCCTGCATTTCGGTGAATTCCATGTCCTTGAGTTTCATTTCCGCATCGCTTGGAGGGGCTTGTTGTGCCACCTGCTGGACCGGCCGCGATTTCCCTTTCCAGATACCGGCGGCAAGAACCAGGCTCAGCGCCACTATGACCATAATTACAAAAAACTGCGCGAGCTTGCCCTTCAAACCCATTACTCAACCTTAGCGGCAGCCATGATCCGCAACTCATCCCCCCCGGAGAAGATTGGAACCACGGGGGCAACGCTACAAAAGCTTGCCCTGTTATTCAAAAAATTTCTTTCATCGAAAAAGGCTATCCTGCTAAACGGAAAAAAGAGCAAAAAACTCAAACAATCTTCCTTTTCTTTGCCCCCCTTGACGAATAATACTTTTGTCGCAGGTAAAAATCTTTAATCAAATTAGAGGATTAGACTTCACCGAGTACTTTAACATGGGGTAGCGTTGAGTGTAAAGGCTTATTACGCAAGGCTTTGAAAACTGGGAGAAAATCGGGCGGTGGGACCGCCAGTCGGGTACGCCGCTGCCTTCGGCGGCGGCAAAAACTGTGCCTTTGATCGGGCGAGCCATTTACTTTTTACTTTTGCCTTTTTACTTTTGCCTTAACTTAGCCCAGATAGCGCCGCATTGTGCTTTCCCATAGCCCCTGGACCTGCAGGATCATTTCACAAACCTCCCTTGCCGCTCCCCGGCCACCGCCTGCCCTGGTCACATAATGCGCGTAGGGAAAAATGTGCGGCGTCCCGTTTGGGACAGCAACCGAAAACCCTGCCCTGCGCATCACGGGAATGTCTATGAGGTCGTCTCCCATGTAGCCGGTCTCATGCTCTTTAAAGCCGGTCTGCGCCAAAAGCTGCTCGTATGGTTCCAGCTTGACCTTGGCTCCCTGGTGCACCCTGGTTATCCCAAGAGCCAGAGCACGGTGCCCGACTGCCCGGCATGCCCGGCCCGTTATAAGCGCCACCTCGATTCCGGCTCGCTGCAAAAGCTTTATTCCATGTCCGTCCTGAACGTCGAACTCTTTTATCTCGGAACCGTCGTCCAAATAGATAACCCGCCCGTCGGTAAGGACCCCATCAACGTCGAAGATCATCATCCGTATGGGAAGTATCCGCTTCTTGAGCTCATCAGGCAGATCGCTGATTGACGTATTCACCTATTCACCTGTTTTTGTAACTATTTCGTAAATTTGAACAAGGCTCTCGAGGAGCTTGGCTGCATGTTCGAGCCGAAGAGAATTAGGGCCGTCGCAAAGGGCCTTGTCTGGTTCCGGGTGCGTTTCGATGAAGACCCCGTGCGCTCCGGCCGCCACCGCAGCCCGTGCCAGGGAGGCCACAAAGCGTCTCTCACCGCCTGACGAGGTCCCCTGAGCACCCGGGAGCTGAACACTGTGGGTAGCGTCAAAGACGACCGGATATCCAAAATCCGCCATGATCCCGATAGAGCGCATATCCACCACCAGATTGTTATAGCCGAACTGGGCGCCGCGCTCGGTCAGAAGAATCCGCTCGTTTCCGGTCTCCCTGATCTTTTTGATCACCTCTCCCATGTCGCGTGGTGAAAGGAATTGGGCTTTTTTGACATTTACGGGTTTACCGGTCGCGCCGGCGGCCGCCAGAAGGTCCGTCTGGCGTGCAAGAAAGGCTGGAATCTGAAGAATATCCGCTACTTGAGATACAGGCTCGACCTCTGACGGAGTGTGAACATCGGTCAGAATCGGGACTTTGTACCTGTCCCGGATAGTGGCGAGAACATTTAGACCCTTCTCCAGCCCCGGACCCCGATATGACTTCCCCGATGTCCGGTTTGCCTTGTCATAGGAGCTTTTGAAGATGAAGGGGATTTGTAGCCGCGCGCAGGTTTCCTTTAGAAAACCAGCCACCTCGAAAGCAATCTCCTCGCTTTCGATAACGCAGGGTCCGCCAATTAGAAACAGGCGGTCCCGCCCAATCTTCTGGCCAAAAAGTTCAAAATCCATTGAGCTCACCCTAGCAGCGTTTGGTGGATGATTCGGGGTTCTTTCGCCTCGCTTCTATAAGGGTCGCTCCCGTGAAGGCCTTGAACAGCGGATGGGGCTCCATCGGTCGTGACTTGAACTCCGGATGGAACTGGCACCCCAGAAACCAGGGGTGATCGGGCAGCTCTATCACCTCGACCAGGTTCTTGTCCGGTGACAGGCCGGTGAAAAGCATTCCATGCTGTGCCAGAATTTTTCTATACTCATTGTTGAACTCGTAACGGTGCCGGTGCCGCTCTGAAATTTCAATCGTCTGATAGGCATTGGCGGCGAAGGTATCAGGCTCAAGGACGCATGGATAGGCGCCCAGACGCATTGTGCCTCCGTATTCGAAATCTTCATCTCGCCGTATGATCGTATTGCTCTTATAGTCGAACCACTCCCGCATCAGGTATATGACAGGGTGGGGCGTGTGCTTGTCGAATTCTATACTGTGGGCTCTGTCGAGCCCCGCAACATTGCGGGAGAACTCAACCGTGGCAAGCTGCATCCCAAGGCAGATGCCCAGGAAAGGAACCTTGTTCTGACGCGCGAAACGGATCGCCTTTATCTTGCCTTCGACTCCACGCTGGCCGAAGCCGCCGGGCACCAGGATCCCATCGGCCCCTTCGATCAGTACCTCTCCACCATCTTTTTCCACGTCCTCCGAATCGACGTAATCGAGATGAAGCTTTACACCGTGAACCGCAGCCCCGTGGACCAGCGCTTCATTGAGGCTCTTGTAGGATTCCTTCAGGTCGATGTATTTCCCTACTATGGCTATCCGCACGTCGAACAGCGGGTTTTTCATCGCAACCACCAGCTTTTGCCAATCGTCGAGCACGGGAGCACGCGTCCATATATTTAGAAGCCTCACGATTTTTTCATCCAGCCCTTCCTCGTGGAAGAGCAGAGGCACCTCGTAGATGCAATCAACGTCTTTGGCCGTTATTACGCCATCGGTGTCCACGTTGCAGAAATGGGAGATTTTCCCCTTTATATCGGCGGAGAGCTGTTTTTCTGTCCGGCAAAGCAGGATATCGGGTTGAATGCCAATGCCGCGCAACTCCTTGACGCTGTGCTGAGTCGGTTTGGTTTTCATCTCACCGGAAGTCGACAGATATGGAACGAGCGTTACGTGAACAAAAATTGCGTTTTCCCTGCCGAGGTCGTTTCGAAACTGGCGGATAGCTTCGAGAAAGGGCAGGCTTTCAATGTCTCCTACAGTCCCGCCGATTTCCACTATGACGATATCCACATCGTCGACGCACCCGCGAATGCATGCCTTGATCTCGTCGGTAATGTGGGGAATGACCTGTACGGTCCCACCCAGATACTCCCCGCGCCTTTCCTTCATTATCACCGAATAGTAGATACTGCCCGATGTGTAGTTGCTTTTCTTGCCGAGATGCGCATGTGTGAACCGCTCATAGTGGCCCAGGTCGAGGTCGGTTTCAGCTCCATCGTCTGTAACGAAAACCTCGCCGTGCTGAAAAGGATTCATGGTTCCGGGATCAACGTTGATGTACGGATCGAGCTTCATAAGCGAAACGCGAAGCCCTCTGCTCTCCATCAATGCACCGATGGATGCCGCTGCGAGACCTTTGCCAAGCGAGGATAAAACTCCACCGGTGACGAATATGAATTTTGTCTGGCGCAAAGGATTTCTCCTCCTCAAGAAGTCTTTTAGACAAAAATGGATCAGGATCAGCCCTGATGCAGTATAGCAAAACGAACACTAATGTCAATCACGGCTTATTTTTTTATCCTGCCGAAATTTATCTGTTTTCTGGTCATCGGGCAGTTCCGGCCCAAGTTCGGTTCCGTCTGCGGGGAAAACATAATATTGACAATATAATGTCCTGGAACCGCAACAATACGGGAAACCGTGTATTTACCGGAACGCCTTTCGACAATAGTATTAGGCACAATTAGAAAGCAAAGTCCTTGCTACGCTTGGCTAAATGTGCCCTGGGGGGGGCAAGAAGAGGAGAAGGCAAATGTCATCTGTACTCATCGTGGAGAATAACGATTTTTTTAGACGTTCTTTCAAAGAAATCCTCAAGATGTACATCCCATCGATTTCGGTTGACGAGTCTGCTGACGGCTCCGATGCTCTCGCGAAAATCGACGAAGCTTCACCCGACATTGTGTTTATGGACATACGGCTGCCCGGGAAAAACGGCCTCGAGTTGACTCGTGAGATAAAGGGTCATTATCCGAACCTTGTGATAAACATCTTTACCAGCTACGACCTTCCCGAATACCGAAAAATCGCCGAAGAGTACGGGGCGGACCACTTCCTTCTCAAAGATGCTGTTACGGGCGCCGAAATCGCGGCAATGGTGAAATCCGTCATCGCGAAAAATAAAAAGAAGGGACGGGAAGTCAATCGAAAAAGGGAGAGCTACGAAAGAAGACTTTCCATAAACTAGCTTCATCATCAAAACCCGGTAGCGCCGCCTTCCAAGGTGGCGTTCGCTCATTTTCGCAAAAATCACAAAAAATTCATGGTCTTAATTCAGGAACTTAGGAATTCAGGAATTAAAAACAAAGTCCCAATTCACCCTCAGTCCCTCAATCCAGATATCTGCATACATATACCAGTCAGGCATTCTTCGAAAAATATCTACATGTAAATACCCATTAGGGATTCTTCGAAAGTTAATATCAGGACTACATGCCTGCCGGTTGAATACTTTCTTCTTACATACTCTAGTAGAAGGATTACACCGTAGTGTATATATTGACTCCACCCGCCCTCTTCTTATCTTCCTAAGCCAGAGTGCAAAAACTATTTTGTAATAAATCAAGATATATCTTTGAAATTCAAGACCTTCTTGGTCGGAAGATGATCACATGGAAGCATTTACGGGTTACAGAGTCGTTACACTGGATAGAGACTTGAAGGCGGCCGGGGCACTCCTTGAGATAATTCGGGGTTGGGGCCTTCGCGCTGAAGGTTTTACCCAGTTGGAGGCGGCCATTGAATATATCGGGCGCAATGGGTGCGATGTAGTTCTGCTTGATGTTTCAATACTCGGTTTCATGAGCATGAGCCAGATGCTTCGGTTCGGAAACGATATAAGAATTATTCTTACAATGCAACAGGCCGAAAAGGATAAGGCCATCCGGTCTTTGAAACTCGGCGCTTTCGACTTACTGGAGAAGCCCTTTCAAAATGATCTGTTGCAACATTCGATATCGAGGGCCTTAACAGACCTTGAAAATGAAAGGCAATCAAACGCACTGATTGAACAGGTAAGGCAGAGCCGCTCCGAACTGGTGGCCGGGTGGCGCCGGCTTGAGAGCTTGAACGACCAACTCATAAAAATGAACAACGCCCTGTCGGTTCTTGTCAGAAATATCGAGCGGGAAAAAGAGAAAATGGAGAGCCAACTCGATGTTAGATTAAGAAATCTCCTAATGCCCCTGCTCACCAGGCTGAGAAGTGATCGGACTGGCTACATACGTAAAGATCAAATTGATGCGCTTACCTGGTATCTCGATGACCTGACCTCCTCTTTGTCCATGGGCCCCGGAATCGCGATGAGTCTGTCATCGACCGAGATGCGAATAGCCTCCCTGGTCAGAAATGGCGCATCCACCCATGAGATGGCAAGACAGTTGAATATTTCGGAGGACACGGTGAAGTCCCACCTTAGAAGTATCCGCAAGAAACTCAAGGTACACGGACAACACAGTTTGAAAGACCTCCTCTATTCGCGAAGCGGATTGCACCAGCAGCGCCAATATAACAATGTGATTCATATGAGCGTTGTCAAAGGCGGGCAGGCATGAAGGGAACCGAGTTGTTAAAGAAATGTCCTTTATCGAGATTTATTCTTTGAAATCTCTTGACACTGCTGATCTTGGCCTTAGTTTCAACTCAAGTATTAACTTCTCAAAGGGGGCAGTCTTACCACCACAAGGGCAGTCAGTATTATAGCAACTGTATCTATGTGGTGGCAATTACTTCATTTACTTGACTTATTATCTGAATGGTAAAGGTGATGATCCCGACCGGACTTGCAATTTGAAGGGCTGGGATGGAAAATATAGCGATTTTTATTCGAGGTGCGCAATGACCGCGATCAAGTACTCCAAAATTGTCATATTGGACGATGACCAAAAAGGGCGCGAATTTCTCAGTGAGATAATTGGAGGCTGGGGCATCAGCGCTGAAGGCTTTGCCCGGCATCAAACCGCCATCGAATATATTTTGGAGAATGATTGCGATTTATTGCTGCTAAACATTTCACCGTCAAATGTCAGCGACCTCGAACTGATCCCGCAGTTGGAAGAAAAAGACCTCAAGGTAGTTATTACAACAGCGTCGGCCGACAAGTATATGGCCATCCGGGCATTGAAGCTCGGCGCTTTCGACCTACTGGAGAAGCCATTTGGAAGTGAACTGTTGCACCATTCGATATGCAGGGCCCTGGCGGTTCTCGAAACGCAGAGACGGTCAAAAGAGCTTATGCATGAGCTCGAACAGAGCCGTATGGAACTGCTTGATCGTCAGCGCCGTCTTGAAAAGTTGAATGCCCAACTTTTTGAAACGAACAAGGCCCTCTCGGTTCTTGCCAGAAATATAGAGCGGGAGAGGGAGGAGATGGAGAGCCAAATCGCACTCAGATTAAGAAATCTCTTAATGCCCATAGTAACGAAGCTTAGAAGCGATAAGGATTTTACAAAGTATGAGACCCAGCTCGATATGCTGACCTGGCATCTCGAAGATTTGACCTCCGGGGTCTCCATAGACCCGAACGTTGCCAAGAACCTTTCGTCCGCAGAAATGCGGATTGCCTCCCTTGTCAAAAACGGTGTGAGCACTGAAGAAATCGCGAGGCAGTTGCACATATCCGGGAACACAGTACGATCCCACCGCAGAAGTATCCGCAAGAAACTGAAAATAAACGGGCAATACAGTTTGAGAAATTTCCTCGATTCAAGGAGTGGACCTCCTCGGGCGGTTCAATCCGGCAAGCCCCTTTACGTGCAATGACCGCGCGGCAGACGCACGGCCGAAGGTCACTGCGATGAAGGACCGCCTGTTCGTTACGGCGGTCCTTCATCGTTTGGAGCAAAACTGTGCCTGTGTGGTGACCGCGACCGGCTTTATCACCATTGCAAGAAAAGGATGTGGACAGGGCAGGGGATTTTTGTTAAATAGAGCCGTTTAGATCGGGACGTGGCTCAGCCTGGTAGAGCGCTGCGTTCGGGACGCAGAGGTCGCTGGTTCGAATCCAGTCGTCCCGATCAAAAGTTAAGTAAAATCAGCCTCTTATCTTAGGGGCTTTCTTTTTGCCGTGTTCCATCGGTGTTCCACCCCTGACGGCGTAACCCCGGAGCAATTCATTTTGGCTGATGTTCACATAGTGCAGCCCTGTCTTTGATACCGTGTGAAAGGAAAGCCGCAGTACGTCTTCCATCGACATGTGTTCCCTGTAGTAGCGCATCGCGGAGTGGCGCGTTCCACCGTAAAGATCCACACCTTCCACCCCCACCTTCTCACATGCCCGCTTCCAGAAGCGATAGAGGATCTTAGGCCCAAACGGTTGGCCCATTTTCAGGTTGCTGTTATAGGCTGAGTCATGCCGAAAGAGCGGTAAATCTCCGAAAGCCCGCGGAAGTTTTTTCAAAAGCTCTATGTCTTCCGGAAGAAGCGGAAATGTTTTTGGTGCTTTGCTCTTCCTGGCCGTCTTGTGGTCCTCTACCGTTACGCAGCCAAGCTTCAGATCAACGTTCTTTTCCTTCAATCCAAGAAGTTCCGCCGGTCGCACTCCAACATAGATACAAAGCCAGCGGATCGCCAAATACACCCGAGGGGCATGGGGCATAACCAGATTGTAGACTTCCTGCAAAATCGCGTTTTGTGTAGCAATGTCCACAACCTTTCGCCTCGTGAGCATGAATTCCACTTCCGGAAACTCGGGTTTCTCGTCCGGTTTGATTACCCTGGCTCGCACTAACCAACTCCAAAATGCGTGAAGATTGGTCCTGACGTTGTGAATTGATTTCGAGCTGAGTTCCTCCAGTGAAAGCAAGAATTTCTGAAGTTCAATAAAACCGATCTGTTTTACATTGCCCTCTCCAAAATAGGAAATTGCCAGCCCGATCTCATGCTTTATAGGCCGGAAAGTTCCTTTAGCGAGCAACCCCCGTTGCAGCTCCAATTCTTTGATTTCAATGTAGTCCTGAGCGAGCTTTGAGAACGCAAGCGGTGAATTCGCTTGGTAATCTCTTGCGTCCAGGGTGCCCTCATCCGTCTTGAAGCGAATTCCTGTCAGAAATCTGAAAGCCTTTATGTATCCGTCTTCTCCGCTGAACCTCCTTCTGATGTTCCGCCCGACCTGGACGATCATTCTGGTTGCCTTCTGTTCTGGATGCTCGAGACAGTGGACGGCGTCCCGCCTATTGTCCTGCATCCTCTCACCACATTTAGGACAAGTCTGATCGGAGTAAATGCCTCCAAGCATGCATATGCCTCCCTCGACTGTCCGGACAGGAGGCATATTACGGCATGTGTATGTTGGCGGGCAAGTGTTCATCGCTTTTTACCTTGGAGCCCGTTTGCTTAAAATAGACCGACCAAGGCTGATGGCTTTTTTCTCGTACTGTTTCCTGAAGGTCCTTTCACTCATATGGTTTAATAATTGAGCCTCAAAAGCTCGTAGTGCATCTTGTCTGTTATCAATTCCCAACCTGGCAGCAAACGAGGAAAGGCACCCGCCAATGTGGGATAGGTGCCATTCTATAGAAGTATCGTTGGTTCCAACTAAGTTGCGGTTTACTGTCATTGCCGGGCCAAATTGCGCTGCACATTGCTGCACTTGTTCCCAAAATGGATGCGTTGTTCTCCTATCTGTGCTCTCATTGTCTGCAATACGGAGAGAAAACCACTTCTCCGTCAGGTCTTTCCAAATGCCCCCAGATTTGCATTGAAGATCCTCTAAAGTGTTGACTCCATACTGTTTGAGCACTGACAGGCGAATCTGAAACTCCACTCGCCATACATTGGCAATCCGATCTACTTTCCATAGTTCTTTAAACCAAAGTTTCTTCCCTTGAGTAAGGACCTCTTTGGCCTTGTCGTATAAGCGAAGCAAAACCTTGGCACCTTTTGCCCCGATGTAGAGAGTTTCCAAAGTGTTGCCGTCGAAATAGGGAGTGGATTTTCTGCTCCGAGTGACCTTATGTGAATTGAGGAAGTCGAAGCTCAATCCACCCGGAATGAGGAAATCCACTGCTAGATCACAACGACTTGGCTGTACACGTTGAATGGAGCCTCCGACAATGGCTCTCAGATCGGTTGATATTTCATTGACTATGGACTTCATTTGCTGAAACCAGATGGTTTTGGCTCTCAGGGAAACGAATACATTGGGTGTTGCCGTAATGGCGGGATTTTTACTGATGTAGAGGTGATAATTCGGAAACTCAAGATGGAAGCGGTAAGTGGAGCCTTTCCCCCCGGGTTTGAAGATATATTTTTTCCCTGAAGGCATTTCCGAAAGAAGGCCGTTTTGAGTCTGAGCTTCGAGCTTTTTACGGTCGAGATCCTGTAAGTGCTGTTCCCAGTCACGGCCCCAGGCTACAAATAAGCCCAAGTCTAGAGAATCTATCCCAGATAGAAGGAATTTGAATTCCTCGTCCTCTGTGATTTGTGCATGGCGTGTTACAGATTCCGCCATGCTTGTCGGTGATACAGAATGTAGTTCTCCATTTGAAGAAGAATGCTCCATAAACCACCCCTTGTCTTGCGCTTTGCGCAAAGAAGCAGCCCATGGCTAACTGACGACCTTAGAATTTTCTGTATGTGTGTGTGATTTGGGTGGGGTGATTTTATGTGGATTTTAGTTTTTCGCCCTATTCATTTTTTTAGCGCGTCCGCGCCTAAATTAATTGGTGAGGGGCGTTTCTGCTCACCTTGCATTTTTTATTATGATTTTAATGTATACCCCGGATTTAATCTTTTTTGTGTGTATAGGTCCTGTTAGCTATGAGTCAGTTGAAAGTGGGGACCGTCTTTGACGTTCCCTGCCAATACCATAAAACAACGCATTGAGATTATTTCATCCGGGAGAATCCTGTCAAGAACAATTTGAGTGCCGTTTCCTTTTTAGTTTCTGTCTCCACTGCCGCACTTTCTTACAATCCGTATCCATGATGGCTCTTTTTCCCTTTTGAAGCACTGCGAAGCGGACGGATCGCCGTGCCGGCTAGCTCGCCTGGGGGCAAGCCGAGCCGGCAGCCTGGGGGCAAGCCGAGCCGGCACGATCCTCTTGACACCCCAGGAGGATTAGTTCAAACTCAATTTGGCACTACGCATAATGGAAACTGGTCAATTTTGTGCAAATTGCCAGGGAGCAAAAAAGCTAGAAAAACACGCCGCCGTTACGTACAGTGTTGTAAATTGTCCAGTTATAAAACCAGATCGCCATAACCAGAGTGATTTGGACGTGGAGGAATTTACAAGATGCGTAAAAACTGTAAAAATCTGCCCTGCGTTAGACTTGTGCTGGTTATTTTACTAATCCTACCGACTCTCGCTTTTGCTGGCCAGCCACTTGATGGAGTGATCGGTCTCAAATGGGGTGATAGTGCGGCAAAGTCAGACCGTATCATGAAAGAAAAGGGTGCTACCGAAAGGAAATTCAAGACCGAATTGCATCATGAAGAAGGGCACTCTTGCACCGACTACGAAGGCAATTTCATGGGTCGAGAAGGGTCCGTGCTGCTTTGTTTCTACGAGGGAAAATTATATGCAATAGATTTTATGTTCTATTGCCTGAAACCTAGAGAGTTGTTCGATGATTACATGCGAATACTCCTAAGCAAGTACGGCTCATACATTAAATTGTTTTCCGGACCCCTTGGAGACCAATTCGGATCACTTACTTGGCGAGTCGATAAGACGGAGATCGAACTGCAATATAGCGATTTTTCACGGGATCACCCCAATGATCTCTACGCTTCAACTGTCGAGGTTAACTATAGAGATTGGAAAAAGGCCGAAAGGGTCAATCTTAGGATCAAGCACAAAGAAGCGTACGATGATCTGTAAACGGGTGGGCTTAAAATGAACGTAATATCGAAAGAAGTAGCTGATACGTTCTGTAAACTATGCAAATGGACATATGTGGCTTGGATAACTCACAAAAGTCTTTTCGACAAAAACACCAATCCTGAAGGTACTATCGGTAAGATTCCATATTTTACGGAGACATTGTCTAAGATTACTCAGGAGTATTGCCTTCTGCAGATATGTAAGCTCCATGATCCTGCAAAACAGAGGGGTTCCACCAATCTCACAATTGATTACATGGTGCGATTCGGCGACTGGGGTTCCCAAGCGAAAGGAATTAAGGCCATACAGAAACGGTTGTCCGCTCTATGGGATCAGCTTAAACGCGACTGCGTTCGGAACAAGATTTTGACTCACAATGATCTTCAAACAAGCGTGAATAATTCCCCGCTGGGCGCGTTTCCTGAAGGATTTGACGATCAGTATTTTCAAGCTCTGCAAGACTTCGTAAACGCAGTCTATGATAAATGGCTTGGTGGCCCATGTCCTTTTGATGATTTAGCAGAGTCTGATGTGAAAGAATTCTTGGAATTACTTGAGGGAATCCGGGGGACACCCAACTACGCCAATCGTGTAGCGCCTCGCCGTACCTAAAATAACTGGACAATTGAGCGTATTTTGTCCATATTCCAAAAACGCACTTGAGGATTGGCGCGGGTTTACGCACTGCTCGCAACCCCCCCAACTGGACAAAATGACGAACCCTTAGGATCTCTTCGCTTCCCCGGCAACCTTAACGATGACCCGCGCCCGCACCCTCCAGCCTCTGCATTTCGCTCGTGTGCTCCGCGTTCAGTAGTCGGGCAGCTCTAAGGCCCGTGGCCGCAAAAAGACGCGGCCCCAAACCTAAGAGCTACTCCCGACTTGCCCGGCCTTCGGCACGTTACGCTCCACCCCGGCTAGGAAAGGACCGGCCGGGGCTCCGCTCCACTCGGGCATCCCTCATTTGTGCGCTACTTCGCTCTATTCCGAGGCCTCCGGGAGCAGGCGCTCACCTTCCAAAAACCCAAAACCCGCACCGAAGGCGTTGTTGGGCCAGATAGAACCCATCCGACACCCCCTTTTCACGTCATGTATTCCACATGTGTTCCATTGTCTGTCCGGACAGTTGCTGTTAAAGAACGGCCGCTGGTTCGAATCCAGTCGTCCCGATCAATTCTTCTATCCTCCGTGAATATTTATACCTTTTGGAATTGCTTGCTCAAAGAACTTTTGACCTCAACGTGTTGCGAAGATAACGACACAAATCAAACGAAGTCTTATTCGTCGGAGATCGAGCGACACTTCCGGTGGTCAGCGTCCTGATCGATCATTGCAGCGGATCAAGATCAGAACAAAAATGCGGGTTTTTCAGAAAATCGAAAAACCCGTATTTTTTGCTCTAATAGACTCGGCTCAATCGAGAAGGCCGGAAACTAAGCCGTCGTATTGACATTATTCCCGACAGCCGGATTCGCGACTGCGGCGGCGGGTGTACCGGCGTTGAGGTTTATCCCGGCCGCTGCTGCTTGCTGCGTCACGGCAGAGACGGACATATTCAATTGCAGTGCGATTTGACTGACCGGAATATGTTCGTTTGCAAGCATTTTAAGTTTAGCCAGTTCCTGAGCTTTCGAAGACGAATTCCCCGCGGATGAAGCCGCCTTGGGTGCGCTCGCGTTCTGTGGTACTTCTGTTGCGTTGGTCTCAACCGCTTTGACAGGCGTAATGCTCATGACCCACTCCTTCACGTAAACTGTAGATCAATTAAATCAATGGCATCTAATCTTCCTTGATACAGATATCGGAGAGTTCGATGAAAACAATTACGGAAAAATGCCATTTTGGGCGTCATTTTCCCTGCAAGATAAATCCCTACCAGGCCCTGACTGCCAAGGCGGCAGCTTTGGCTGCATCCATCACTTCCTTGAGGGAGATCTTTTCTTCCAGGGTAACACGCGTGCAGTCTTCATATTCCGGAGAAATATTGATAATGTCGCTATTTATTTCGGCTACTTTGCATTTTATGGGTCCATATTGCGTCTGAACTTCACGGATCGTCCTGCGGGCTTTGAGCCGGTTTTCCACTCTCCACCTGAGTCCAATTGTAGTGGTTTCGCGGAGAAGAAAGTCAGTGAAGCGTTCTATAAGATGGGGCTGACAAGTTACGGTGACGAGTGTTCCAGGGCGATTCTTCTTCATCTTGACCGGACTCAGGAAATAATACAGTGATAAAAAAACCGGGGCTGAAAACCCCGGTTGATCGTTGTATATGACGAGAGAGATTTGAACCCTAAATCCCCAAATTCCTCAATTCCCCATCTCTTGCTATCAGGGCTTGATGTATGCGTTCAACCCTATGGTAACCGGCTTGCCGTTTACCAGGGCGGTAGTAACAGTATTGCCTCGGGTGCTTGCCACTACGAGGGTCTTGCCGGATGAAGACGGCGTGGGTTCTTCCAGATCGATCTCTATGTAGAGTTTGTTGTCTTTGATTTCGACTTTCATAGCCATTAATGGTTCTCCTTTGGATTTACACGCAAATCAGCCCTACCGAAATCCGGCTCGGATTTACTCGGGCAAAAAACAGATGGGCCGGAAATTACTCTCCAGCCCCTGGAATTCACTTCATTTGATTGAGCAGTTAGAGCTTCTTTACCCTGACCGCCGATGGTCCTTTGGCGCCCTGCTCAATTTCGAAACTTACACGATCGCCTTCCTGCAGGCTTTTGAAGCCGGAGGCTTCAATGGCGCTATGGTGAACAAAAACATCTTTTCCGCCACCCTCAACCGTGATAAATCCGAAGCCCTTTTGATCGTTGAACCACTTCACAGTACCTTGAGGCATAGTTTTTCAAATCCTTCCATATTGTGTTGGTTTGGTCCCTTCCCACGACTTTAATGTCAAAATGCGGTGGTTGCAAGAAATAAATCAGCAACTCATGGTATTCTTTGCTGAAAAAATCCAGGCGGTGGGACCGTCGGCCAAGTTTGCCGCTGCCTTCGGCGGCGGCAGGAAAAATCCCCCTGCCTCGGCTAGCGTAAGGCAAAAGTAAAAAGGTAAAAAGTAAACAAACAACCCTTTTAAGGGGGGGGATTGGCCCGCCTCTTCACGGTTTCAGGGTGTCGCGCGGATCAGAGGAGATCGTATTTTTTCATCTTGCGCCAAAGGGTCGCACGGTCGATCTTTAGCGCCCTTGCGCTGCTTGCCCGGCCCCAGTCGTTCTGCCTGAGCGTGGCCAGGATGCGCTGCCGCTCGTCCGCGTCCTCGAGTCCAGCCACAGGGGCATTGAGCACTGGAGCGGGAGTGTAGGCCGAGTACTTTGCGATTGAGACGGGCAGGTGGCTCACTTCGATTTGCGCGCCCCGGCAGATGAGTACAGAGTACTCCAGAATATTTTCGAGCTCCCTGACGTTTCCGGGATAATCATAGCAGAGAAGAGCTTCCATGGCTTGTTCGGAAATCTTGACAGGCTTGAATTTTTTCCTGGCGCAAATCCGGTTTAAGATGTGATGGATCAGCAGGGGCAGATCGGCCCTTCTTTCCTTTAATTCCGGCAGCCTGAGGTTAATAACATTCAGGCGGTAATAAAGGTCTTTACGAAAGCGTTTTTCTTTTGCCTGTTGTTCCAGGTCCTGGTTGGTCGCAGCAATGATACGCACGTTGACCCTGGTGGTCTTCCTGCTCCCCAGCGGGTAAAACTCCCTTTTTTCCAGCACCTGGAGGAGCTTTGCCTGAAGGGGCAGGGGAAGTTCGCCGATTTCGTCGAGGAAAATGGTTCCCCCTTCGGCTTCCTGGAACCTGCCCGGCTTATCACGTTCGGCCCCGGTAAAAGCCCCCCTTGCGTATCCAAACATCTCGGACTCGAGGAGATTGTCGGGAAGGGCTGCGCAGTTGACGGTGACCATCGGTTTTTCAGACCGGGCGCTGAGGTTGTGGATTACCCTGGCGAGCAGGTCTTTTCCCGTTCCGGTAGGGCCGGTAATGAGCACGGTGGAATCGCTTGAGGCCATAACGGGGACGATGTCGAAAATCTTCTGCATAGCCGGGTCTTTTCCGACTATGTCGTAAAAGGTGTAGCGCTCTTTGATGGCGCTGTTCAACTCGTATACCAGCGAGAGGTCCGTGATGGTCACCAGGCCTCCGGCAATTCGGCCGTCCTCATGCCTGAGGGCCAAGTGATTCATGCGGACTGGGACCTTGCGACCCTCGCGGGTGACGAGTTCTCCCTCTTCGCCCGATCTGGTCTTCCCGTCTGCAATGGTCTCCTTGAGCAGTGAGATTTCCCTGGAGGATTCCGTACCGAAGATAGTCTCAAACCGCCTTCCCAGGGTATCTCCCCGGGGGAAGCCGGTTATCGCTTCGGCCATGCTGTTGAAAAAGGTGATGTGGCCCCCCCGGTCCACAGTAAGCATCCCGATGTCCAGGTTGTCCAGGATGATTTTAAGCCGCCGGTCTTCATTCCTCACCCTGTCTATCAGCTCTTTGAAAGCCGAATGGTCCTGAATGACAACCACGCATCCCTGCCCGGTTTCTTCCCGATCTGCGAGCGGGGAGACAACAGTAGTTATCGAACGGCCCTGAAAGGCGCCTGTGTGCGCCTGCTCCTCTTGCAGATGAAATGTTTTCCCGAACCGGCACTCGCCTCCGCAAAGCTCCCGGACAAAGGTGTTGCTGCAACTTTTCCCGACGATTTCGCTCTCTTTGCAGCCGATGATCGCTTCAGCCGATTTGTTGATCGATACGATTTCATTGCCTGCCGAAACCGTGATGACCCCCACGAGGAAATTATCCAGCAGAGCGCAGAGTTGGCTGTATTGTTGCGGAAGGTCAATCATTGATGATCCCCGGAAGCTTGATAGTGAATCTGGAACCCTTGCCTCTTTCCGACTGTACTGAGATAGAACCCCTGTGGGCATCGACAATCTTCTTCGTCAACATGAGACCGATCCCTGTCCCCTTTGTCCCTTTCGTGCTGAAAAAACACTGGAAAATTCTGCCGGTGATTTCCTTGTCCATCCCCAGACAATTGTCGGTGACGTGGTATTCGACGCCCCCGTTCAGCGCCCTGGCGGTGCCCAGGATGATCGTTTTCGGGCTTTCGCAGTCCTCGTCTTCCAAACAGGCGTCTAGGGCGTTTTTCACCAGGTTCATCAGGCACAGGTGAATGCCCTCCGGATCCAGGGTGAGTTCCGCGAGGTTGTCGGCCAGTTCCATCTTCAAATTAATACCATGCCGGACCGCCAATGGCGTCATAAGCTTGGCCACCTCGGCGGCCGGCACGTTTGGATTGCACATATGGCATTTGATGTCGGTAGACTTTGCATAGTTGAGAAGGTCGAGGGAAAGGTTCGTGATTTTATCGACGTTTCCCTTGACCATTTCCCAGCCCTGACGCTGGTAGCCCGTGTCGGCAAGTTCCATTCCTTTCTCCAGGACGAAGATGCCGCCTTTGAGCCCGCTTGCGATGTTCTTTATGGTATGCGAAAGCTCTGCGACCGTTTCTCCGATTGCAGCCATTTTTCCAGCCCTGGAGAGTTCCCTGGATTTCTCTTCGACCTGCCGTTCCAGGTTTTCCATGTACGCCTTGAGCTGGAGACGCCTCGAGATGCGCTCACCCGCTCTTTTCAGGGCCACGCGGAGGATGTCGTTATCGGCCGGTTTGGTTATAAAATCAGCCGCTTCGAATTTCAGGCTCCTCATAACGAGATCCAGGTCCGCATGATCCGCGATCATGATCACTTCCGTGTCGGGATTTTCTCTTTTGAGCCTCCGCAACAGCTCTACCCCGTCCATTCCCGGCATTTTTATATCGATCAAAACGACAGGGATATCGGTCCTGGTGAACAACTCCAGCGCAGCTTCACTGTTTTCGGCCGTGTAAACCCGGTAGCCCATTTCCTGTAATGAAATGCCTAATGCCTTCCTAACGCCTTCCCCTTCGTCAACTAGCAGGAGCTTGGTTTTCATCTCTGCATCTTATTCCGGGAATCAAAACCTGACCGTCAAGGCGGATCTCGCGAATGCCGCCACCCCACCGCCACTTATTATACACATTCTTTGATTATCTTTTTAATAGCAAATTACTCAAAGGTCTTAAAATGGAAACAGAGGGGCAAGCCTGTCGGGATTGCCGGCTTGAATTGGGAAATTGTGGCGCAGGGTGTGAACAAGGCGCTTATTTACAAGTGATCTTTGGAGGCCCATTTCCGCGAGCGGGGAAGTCTTATGGTGAAACAGGACCCTTCACCCGGTTCTGATTGGACATTGATGGTCCCGCCATGCTGGCGGATTACCTGGTTTGAGACGAAGAGCCCCAGGCCGGTTCCCTTTTGTCCCTTGGACGAAAAGAACATGGTAAAAAGCTTTTGTTTGGTCTCTGTGTCCATTCCCACGCCGTTGTCCCGGACGTGAAAAAAGACCGAATCCTGGTCCCCTTCAACCCGGAAAATTATCCTGTGAGCAGTTTTGGACTTGTCTTCGATGCAGGTTTCGATTGCGTTTTCGAAGATATTCATGAGGGCCGAGTGGACCAGCGACAGATCGAGTTCCAAAGTTCCGGACGACTGGTCGAAGTCACGCTCGAACTCAATTTTCTGGGCCGCCAGTTTGAATTCTATCGTGGATGCCACTTCCTCGGAAAAACGCAGCACCGGCGCCTCTTCCCATTCCAACTCCCGTTCCTTGGCATAGTAGAGGATATCCATGATCAACTTTCGGAGCCGCCCGACAACCAGGGTGACGGTATCCCAGCCTTCGCTTACAAGCTGCCTGTCTGCCTTGGTAAACCCTGAATTCACCATGTACATTCCACCGTCCAGACCGGTCAGAAGGCCCTTTACCGCGTGAGAAATAGTTCCGATCAGCAAACCCAGCGAGGATAGATGATTCTGAAGCTTTCGGACCTTGGTTACGTCATGTGACATGCTCATTACCTGGGTGATCTCGCCGTCCGGGTCGCGGATGGGTGTCGTCCAGGTGAGAACGTTTAACTGCTCGAAGGATTTGGAAATAAGAATTTCTTCAGAGTAGTGGGGCTGCCCGTCTTTGAAGGTTTTCATGACCGGGCACTCAGGGCACGGTTCCCTCAGATTCTTGTACGCTTCGAAGCACCGGGAGCCTGTGCAGTCGCCGAAATCCTCCTTGAAGCGCCGGTTTACCGCTGTTAGCCTATAGTCCGTGTCGTGCACTGAAATATAGCATGGGACCTCGTCGAAGAGCTGTTCGAATTTTTGCGCCAACTGCTGATAGCGCTGGGTCGCCAGTTTTTCTGTCTCCAGGAGCCGTTCGGATTTTTCCTTTACCAGTCTTTCGAGATTTCTGGTGTATTCCTTCAGTGCCGCACGGGTGCGTATCTTTTCGTGGACCCTTTCGAGGGCGATTTCAAGCGCCTCACCGTTGACCGGCTTGGTGATGAAATCCGCCGCCTCGAATATCAGGCTCTGGATGGCCAGCTCCATGTCGCCATGGCCGCTCATCGTAATAATTTCGGTGTCGGGGGCCTCCGTCTTTATGCGTCTGAGCAGTTCAATGCCGTTCATGCCCGGCATCTTGATGTCGCAGATCACGATCTGCGGCCGGTAATCGCCAATTATCTGCAGGGCCTGCTTTCCGTTTTCCGCGGTGAAAACCCGAAATCCGGAATCTGAGAGCAAAAGGGCCAGCATCTCCCGGACGCCTTCTTCATCGTCTACGATAAGAATTGGTTCGCTCATGCACCGAGCGTCTTTTTCACTATATCGAGGAGTTCAGCGGGTTCAAAAGGCTTTCCCAGGTAAGCCACTGCCTTCCTGATAGAAAGATGGCGTCCCGCAAGCCCGCTGACCACCACCACCGGTATGTCTTTGAATTCTTCTTCCTTGGAGAGCCTGCGATAAAACTTCGGTCCCCATTCCTCCGACATCTCCAGGTCCAGGGTTATGAGATCGGGCTTCTCCTGCTTCAGCATCTCATAGGCTTCCAATCCGTTGCTTGCCGCACAGGTCAAATAGCCATTATCCCGGAACAGCGCGACTATGTACTTGACGATCACCGGGTCATCATCTACCACCATTATCTTTTTTGCCATGGGAACATCTCTCCTGACGGTTGCAGGATATCAAATGCCGGGTATCGGAGGCCCTTGTTGCGGAGGCCCTGGTCTTCCCGATACCTGGCGCCGGTTCACTTGTTCGGATGACATTCAGCACAGGTGACGGGGCCCTTTCCCCTCTCCATGTGACATCCCTTGCACTGGTCATGATATGCCTTGATCAGATCCATCGAACTATCGCCCTTAGCCAGGTGGCACTCGGAACACGGCCTGCCTTCCGAAGAGCCTCCCACCAGCTTCTTGCCGTCTTTGAAGTCGTGGTGGCAGGTGCTGCAATCCTCTATCCCGGCCTTCTCATTATGAGCATCGTGGGCAAAGGGAACGGCGGGGCGAATATGATGGCTGAAAGCGCTGTCGTCTACCTTCTTGACATCTTCCTGGGCGTAACCGGAAAAAGCAACGAAAATAACTGCGGCCAGGGCAGCGGCCAGGTATCCCCATCGAAATCTTTTGTTCATCGGCAATCTCCTTACTCCTGACCGGGTTTTTCCATCACTTCATAGATGATGTCGCTAAGGAATTTGATCTCCATGTGGACCCCGTAGCTTTCGTGAATGTCCTCCAGACCACCGTGACAGTTGTGGCAGGGCGCTATAACCACCTGGGCGCCTTTTGCCGCCACCGCTTTCATCTGATCGGCCTTGATGGAGTTACCCTCAACGCGTTTGATCTTGTAAGGAGCACCGCAGTTTATTACCCCTCCTCCCGCGCTGCAACAATAGTTGTGCTCCCGGTTGGGCTCCATCTCGATGAATGTTTCACATGTGGCGCGAACCACTTCGCGGGCCTTATCGTGAAGCCCCATTCCGCGCGAGATGTTGCACGGGTCATGAAAAGTCACCGGTTTTTTGTACTTGTTCTTGACCTTGATTTTTCCCTGTTCGAAAAGTTCATGATAGTACTCCACGGCATGGACGACGGGTATGGGAGGCATCTTATAGCCCAGCCACCGGTTGCCCATGTCGTAGACAGAGCGGAATGCGTGGCCGCATTCACCCGTGACTATTCTTTTTGCCTTGAGCCGCAGGGCGGTTTCAAAATGGACCTTCTTCAGCCGTCCCATCATTTCGTGGTCCCCGGTGAACATGCAAATGTCACTGTTATCCCATCCGGGGGTTGCCGGCATTGTCCAGTTTGCACCGGCAGCGTGAAATATCGCGGCGGCCTGGTAGAGCAACTGCGCGCGAAACTTCGGTTCGGGAGCGATAACCGAATAGAAAATATCGGACCCTTCCTTCTCGATCGGTATCCTGAGTCCCGGGAATTCCTCCCTGGCTTCGTCCTCCTGCCAATGCAAGGCATCGATCCATTCGTCCTCTTTGACCCACATCTGGTTGTACGTCGCGGAATGGCTGTGGGCGGTGTCCTGCATGTTCTGTGGAGTGAGTCCCAATTTGTGGACTATCCTGCGCATCATCATGACCATGTAGGCAATGTCGATGCCAAAAGGGCAGTACATCGAACAGCGCCGGCACAGGTTGCATTCCGAGTGTGCGACTTCCACAGCCTTCCTCAAAAAGTCCTCATCCACCTTGCCGTCTTTTTTCACGATTTCCCAAATGGTCTGTTTGAGCTTTGCGGCCGGGGCAAATAGAGGGTCCCTGTCATGGGAGAGGAAAAAATGGCATGCGTCGGAACAAAGTCCGCAGTGAACGCAGGTATCGATGTAGGTTTTGAACCGTGCACCGGCTTCGGCGCTCAGAACGGCCCGGATTGTTTTCTCTATTTTTTCGGGCGTGAGCTTCGCGATGCCCCTTTCGACGCCCGGTTCTACTATGATCTTCCGCTCGGACTTGGGAGCCGAACTTTCCGGATGTTCGTTCATTTGGGCCTTCCTTCTTTATCTTTTGATGTAAGAGCGCGCCTTTTGCGCTCATGGGTGTAGAATCGCGCCTTGTGCGCAATGGACTTACCAGTCTCGAGCGTGCTTGACCGCCCCGAATTCCGAACCCATATAACCTCTTGTAAACGGGAAAAAGATCATATGGCTAAGCCGCGTAAACGGGATCGCGGCAAGCATTATTTCTCCCGAAAGCATGTGCACAATGGCGGCCGCCTTGTAGCCCGCAAACTGGTGATAAGTCCAGAAACCGGATATGAAGGGCGTCGCGACGATTGCCAGGACCAGGAAATCGGACGGGCTGGTAAGGAATTTTACCTCAGGCACAAAAAGCCGCCTTCCGACAAAGAAAGCGCAGGCGCCGATCACGATGATGGTCATCAGGTCGGAGGCTGTTTCGGGCAGGGTGATCCAGCTCACGTCCCAGGATTCTTTGACCAGTATCACGTGTGCGAACACAAAAAGCGGCAGCGCCAGCAGGCAGATGTGAAACAGGAACGTGACTACCGTCATCACAGGCCTCTTTCTCATGTTCACCGACCCGAACGGCACGATCCAGTGCAGAATCGATCGGAGTGCATAATAGGGGCTCCAGTATTCGTATACGAATATATCTTTTTTCCGGGCAAGTTTTGCCATCGACACAACCCTGTAGATGATGCCGCCCAGGAAAAGAGCGATTGAAACCCACACAAGGGGGCCGCTTACCAGATAATATAGAGAGTGCATTGTCACTCCTTCGCAGTGCTTTTGATAATTTGCTAGATTGCCTTAACAGTTCTTAAGTACCTGCCCTGGTCTTGCCCGGTCCCGATGCCCCGGATGAGGAGCTTTCGGCCATCGGGGCTGAAGACCGGGTCCCAAAGCGCTGCGAACGGCCCATCAATGAGGGAGCCGTCCAGCAGGACGGAATAGGCGCCATCCTTTTCGACCTTCGCCGCCGCATGCTTTCCGTCAGGGCTGAAAACAGGTGCCCATGCCATGTCGAAACGGCCTTCCCAGGTTTTCCCGTCCACGCAGACGAGCCACTTTCCATTGTCCCTGCCCACGCATGCAGCAGAGTTTCCGGCAGGGCTGAGGGTAAGGTCGGTTGCCAAATCCCCGAAGGAAACGCCCCAGGGCTCTCCATCCACGGCAACCGTCCACCTTCCGAACTTTGGCGCAACGATCGCCGCTATCTTTCCATCGGGGCCATAACGATGGTCCAGGATCTGGGCAAAACTCCTGTTCCAGATCGTTTCCCCGTCCCGGGCAATATGCCATTTGCCGCCGACCCTTACCGGCGCGGTAACCGAAGAGTCAACCGGGTTGAATTTCGGGGCCCATACGGACTGAAAGTTCGTGGTCCATGCCACCCCGTCCACCGCGATCGAATAGTCATAGAGGGTTTTTCTCACACAAGCGGCGGTCCGCGAACTGCCGGCATCCAAAACCGGGTCCCAGACGTTTACGAAAATATCCCCCCTGACCTCGCCGTTTACTGCGATGGAAAAGGACCCTTGCTGGAATTTTTCGATTTCCCGCTCCTTGGCCGGAACGGTCTGGACCACAGCCGCCACATCTTGTCCGGGTCCCGCCGTCACCTGGGTCATGAACCCGCCACATCTTGTCCGGGTCCCGCCGTCACCTGGGTCATGAACAAAAACCCATTTTCCCAGGAAACCCCGTTGCACAGGGCCACATACCTTTTTTCGCTGTGAACCGCTGAGGCGACTATGGTTTTGCCATCTGCTCCAAATTGAGTATTCCACACAAATTCGAACCGTTCTTCCCAGGGTTCTCCGTCAACTGCCACGGTCCACTCCCCCGACTCCGAAACCAGACAGGTCAAGCGATTGTCCGGCGCAAACCTTGGGTACCAAATCCTGTCGAAGCCGTTTTCCCATATCTCGCCGTTTGCGCAAACATTCATGGAATCGTCTTCGGTCCTTACGGCAGCGGCAATTATTTCTCCATCGGGGCTGGCATAGGGTTCGTCAACCTGCGGGAATTTTTCTTTCCAGGAATCGAACTCTGCAATTATCCTCTTCCCTGTCTGCCAATCCCAGTTGCCTGACAGATTCATCAGCTTTTTCTCCTTAAATGAGCCCGGGGTAAAAACTATCGGGTCACAGGCACCGGGCCTATGACTCGCGACTCTTCGTATCTAGAATTTTATCGATCAGTTCCATCAGTTTTTCGGCATCCGGCGGTTTCTCTATATAAGCTTCCGGGGAAGCAACAGATTCATCCAGCCTGATGTTGAGCATACTAAGATAGTGAAAAAATGCGTTCTTTGCTACAGCGGAAAGCATTATAACCGGCGTTTGCTTAAGTTCGGGATCGGTTCTCATGTTGCAATACATGATAACCCCGCCTTCACCAGGCATCATAACATCCAGGATCAAAAGATCGGGTCTTATTTCGTACGCCTTGCTGATCCCTTCCTTGCCGTCTTTGGCCAAAACGGGATCATAGCCGCTGATCTTGACCAAGGTCGATAGAAATGTCCTCATATCGAGTTCATCATCGACGATGAGGATGACCTTTTTTCCTTCAACGGCCGGATTTGCTTTGCTCATAAACCGCTAGTCCTGGAACCTTCTCTGATACATCTGCATGATGCGAAATGATGATCGGGCCAGCATTCGTTTTCATGGTGAACAGAGGACCTCCAATAAAAAAACTGAATGTCCTCACCGGCTACCTCGGCATCGTGGACACCGCCCCCCTTCCATTGCGCTCGATAGGCACTAAACGTGCCATATATCTTCTTATGAAAAAATAACCGTAAAGTCAACAACTTGCTGGTTTAGGATTGATTTGGCCCGGGACGCCGCCATTTTCGGTGCAACAATCCGCAACGGTTCAAACGAGCAATTTCTAAGAAATCCAAAGGCCTGCAATGAACTTAAAGGGTCGATGTACACAGGCCGCATAGTGCAACATTGTTGCAAGTGATTGCATTATATTGCGCTAATTAAATTTTCAGTTCCCTCGGGTACAGACTTAGATTGCTGTGTCCCCGCATTTAAACCTCCCCTGTTTTAAATGGCAAGTGCCCAATTATCCTTATTCTTTTCGGCTTTAGGGGGTGCAGGGATGAGATTTTCCGCGCGACGCGGAGGAAGAACGAAAAGGAAAGACAAAAGACATTTCACCGCCGAGATCGCAGAGAGCGCAGAGATTTCAGTAAGAATACCAGAGTCTTTTCTCGGCTATCTCTGCGTTCGCGTAGACTGCCCCGGCAGTGGTTCCCATAGCCGTCAACTTAAGGCCAAAGCATTTGTGCTTTCCTCTCATATGCTCAGTTGAACCGTCAGTGCGGTCAATGCTGGTCACGAAGAGCACAATGAGACACGAAGCCCACAGAGAAAACCTATCCGGATAAGCACCTCTGTGGCCTTTCGAATCTAAAGGTATTGGTCGGACACGAAGAGACAAAGCACACGAAGATATTTCTCCAACAAGACCCAGGCAATGATTTTCCTTCGCGCCCTTCGTGTATCCTTCGCGCTCTTCGTGACCAAAAAAGCAGCCATCTATCCTCTTAGTACGTCAGGAACAGTGTATGCTTGCCCCCGAACACTGGACAAAAGGGCAATCGTATGTCATTTACCTAAAACTACGGTGAAAGTGTTAGAGAAAAACGCGGATGGGAACGGGGGTGCAATGGCGTCAGGACCTTTGCTGGGGACCGATTTGCTCCAGTATACGGTAAGCGGGCTCACCATCGGTATAATTTATGCCCTGGTGGCGATCGGCTATAACATCATCTACAATGTTACCGAGATCATCAATTTCGCTCAGGGTGAATTCGTAATGCTGGGAGGACTGTTTGCCGTTTTTTTCGCCGGCACCCTTCATCTTCCCCTTTTGATTGCTTTCTTCGCGGCGATTGGCGCCGGCGGCTGCATCGGCTATGCAATGGACCGCCTGGTTATCCGCAATGCCCGAGACAAAAGTGTTCTGTCGCTGATCATAATAACGATTGCTGTTTCCATCCTGCTCAAGGGCACTGCCATGTTTGCCTGGGGTAAGGACCCTTACGGCCTGCATGCATTCAGTTCGGGAGGACCGATCATTATCTGGGGGGCGGCGATACAGCGGCAGGCGCTGTGGATTTTTGGCGTGAGCGCCCTGGTCGTGATCGGGTTGAGCGTTTTCTTCCATCGATCCGTGTACGGCAAAGCCATGCTCGCTTGTGCCGACAACCCAAACGCCGCCCGGTTGGTAGGAATAAATGTCAGCTTGATGGTGCTCGTCTCGTTTGTCCTCAGCGCGGCTATCGGCGCTGCGGCCGGTGTCATCATCACCCCGATGTCGCTCATGGAGTACGACCGCGGCGCCCTGCTGGGCCTCAAGGGTTTCGGGGCCGCAGTGCTGGGGGGACTGGGGAACTTTCCCGGCGCACTGCTGGCCGGGGCCATCCTGGGGCTGTGCGAGTCTTTCTGTGCGGGATATATTTCCTCCGGCTACAAAGACGCGGTTGCTTTGGTGCTGCTCCTTCTGGCGCTTTTCTTCAGGCCCCGGGGCCTGTTTGGACGAGGCGAGGCTGCGAAGTTGAAGAGGTTCTAGATAGAGATGAACAAAAAAGAGTGGCTGATATTGATCGGCTCAGCGGTTCTCGTCGCGCTTTTCCCGGTGATTGTCAAGCCGATCACCGCCATATCTCATTACGTGGATATAATGGTTTTTGCCGGGATTTTCTGCCTGGTTTCCCTGGGCCTGAGCCTGATTATGGGCTATGCCGGGCAGGTCTCGCTCGCACAGGCGGCCTTCTTCGGCATTGGCGCCTATAGCTCCGGCATCCTGACCACCAGGTTCGGTATTAATCCATGGGCTGCAATGCCGGTTGGGGCACTGCTGGCAGCGGCCGTTGCCTGGATCGTCGGTATGCCTTCACTGCGGCTCAGGGGCCATTATCTGGCAATGGCTACTTTGGGTTTCGGGGTCATCGTCAGCATAATCTTCGCCGAAGAAGTCGACTGGACTGGAGGACCATCGGGTATGGTCGGCATTCCAGGCCTTAAAATAGCGGGCCGGGCGCTTACCAGCGATGCTGCCTGGTACTATCTGGTCTGGTCGGTTGTCTTCCTGTCGCTCATTTTTTGCCTCAACATTGTCCACTCACGAATGGGACGCGCTTTAAGAGCGATCCACGAAGAGGAGGGGGCAGCTGAAGCGATGGGTGTGCCCACGGCGAACTACAAGGTGAAAATATTCGTGCTCGGGGCTGTTTTTGCCTCCCTGGGAGGCAGTTTCTATACCCATTATGTGACCTGCCTTAACCCGGGTTCATTTAACCTCATGTGGTCTATCCGGTTTCTGCTCATGGTGATGGTGGGGGGCATGCAAAGCCTCTGGGGCGCAATTATAGGCACGGTTCTTCTTACTTTCCTCACAAATGAGTGGCTTGAGGTCTTTGCCGATTTCGAGGTCCTGGTCTATGGGGCCATTTTGCTTGCTGTGGCGCTCTTTTTGCCTGGGGGACTCGTTTCTTTGCCGGCCCGATTAACAGGATTTATAGGATTGAGGAAAAAGACAAAAGATAAATACTTGAACAGGATTTACTGGAATAAAGAAAAAGACAAAAGGCAAATACTTAGACAGGATTAACAGGATTTACAGGATTAAGGAAGAAAGACAAATACTCGGACAGGATTAAAGAAGTCAATCTTAGCCTCGCGAGTAATCGTTCACCACAGAGCTTGCTATATTGCAGTAAGCCTTGCATTTGACTGAAAACGGCTATACTC
>OMOE01000057.1 GCA_900290365.1 Syntrophobacter sp. SbD1
ATTGGACCGATAATATTGATATTTATCGGAAGCTCGTCGAGGAAGAAAAAACAGCCATCCGGGACAGGGTCTTGAAGATGAGAAAAGAATTCGCTGACAGTTACCCTCTGGTTTTCAATCCTGAAAGGACCGACCTGGTCATAAATCATCACGTCAAGACCGGGATCGCGGCCGAAGCTGTCTTCAAGGAAGTTCAGTCGCTGTACAACCAGGTCGGGATGTTCGAGTCCGAGTTCTATCAAAAACATGGATTCAAGATTCATTTCAACGACCAGGCACTCAATGAGGTCATCTCGATGGCGCTCGAAGGCGATGAGAGCGCAACTGCCGTATGTGAGAGGATTTCTGCGGACTATGATTACGGATTTAGACTTATAGCCGACAGAAGCGGACGGAGCCAGTTTATCATTCCCAGGGAGGCAGTGGTCGATCACCAGAAGTACCTCGATGAACTGATTCGCGAAAGCTATAGATATCCTTTAAAACCCGGTGAATTAAAAAAAGAGAGGTAGGGCGGCGGCTGGGGCAGGGGCGTTGCGGGTTGCTGGCCGTCCGCCATGTGTTTGATAGCTGCCAGCCGAATGGATTTTTACTCTCTTATCATCCCCTGGCCGCCAGGGAAGGCGGCGCTACCGCATCAATATCATGCCCCTCTGCTTTACTTTCGGCCTGTTTAAAGGTTAAATATCTTCGATTTACTGACTAACCGAACTTAAAACTGAAAACTCAAAACTGAAAACTCTCAATGATTGGCATATCTAAACTTTACTGCGGTACGGTCGAAGCCTCTGATGCCCTCCGCTATGGGCGCCACAGCAGCAAGCTGCCATCTCACCTTTTGCAGTTTTCTTCGGATAAAACCCCCGTCGTTGTATGGAATGTAACCAGGCGGTGCAATCTCAAGTGCGTGCATTGCTACGCGCATGCAAAAGACGAGGAATTCTCCGGGGAACTTTCTACCAGCGAGGGCAAGGCGGTCCTGGATGATCTTGCGGCTTTCGGCTCGCCGGTGGTGCTTTTTTCGGGCGGCGAACCGATGGTAAGGCCGGACCTGATCGAACTCGCCGAATATGCGGTCGGCAAGGGCATGCGCGCGGTGATTTCAACCAACGGGACCCTGATCGATTCGCGAAAAGCCGGCGATCTCAAAAAGGTCGGCCTCTCCTATGTCGGGATAAGCCTGGATGGACTCGATGTTGTAAATGACCGGTTCAGGGGAGTCAAAGGCGCATTCAGGAAGGCCATGGACGGTATCATGGCCTGCCAGGATGCCGGAATAAAAGTCGGTCTGCGCTTCACAATGAATCGGTTAAACGCCGGCGAGATTCCGGGCATCTTCGACCTTCTTGAAAAATATGACATCCCGCGGGTTTGTTTTTATCACCTTGTATACTCCGGGCGCGGCAGCGAGTTGATGAAGGAAGACCTCTCCCTCCGGGAGACGCGGGAGGCGGTTGACCTGATAATCGACAGGACCGCCGATCTGCACGGCCGCGGCAAGCCGAGGGAAGTACTCACGGTTGACAATCACGCCGACGGCCCCTATCTCTACCTCCGAATGCTGAGGGAGAATTCCCCTAGGGCAGCCGAAGTTCTCGAACTGCTCGAGATGAACGAAGGCAACAGCTCCGGCCGGGGTATCGGGTGCATAAGTTGGGACGGCAGCGTCTACGCCGATCAGTTCTGGAGGCACTATTCCTTTGGCAATACAAGGGAGCGCAAGTTCAGCCAAATCTGGACAGATCTTTCCAACCCGCTGATGAAGCAGTTGAAGGACAAGAAACTCTACGTGAAGGGACGTTGCGCTGAATGTAAATGGTTGTCGATTTGCGGGGGCAACTTCCGCGTGCGAGCCGAAGCGGCCACCGGAGACCTCTGGGGTTGCGACCCGGCGTGTTACCTTAGCGATGAGGAAATTGGCGCCCATACACCGAGGAGGCGCTGAAAGAAAAACATTTCTCTGTGTAACTAACATCGGGTTTCTTGAAATTTTGTCAAGATTTTCTTGCCGCCGCCGAAGGCAGCGGCGAACCCGGCTGGCGGTCCCACCGCCCTGTGTTCTCTCAAAATCGACCGTGGTCCCTCGATCAAATCGTCGGATTGCGGCCGGGTTGTCAATCGGTGAATATTTACGGAAATTGCGGTTCAGCTAACAGTCAAAAGCGAGCGGTGAACAGGAAAAAACTTCTCTCTCCTTCTACTGGCCAAGCTGGCGATGCACCAACTCGAGAAGCTCATAGACCGCATCATAGACCGGGTTAACATTAACCTGAGAAAGCCGGCGTTTGACGTTGGCCCATATCTTCGCCATTTGATCCCACTCGATCAGTTTGTCAGGTTTTATGCCTTTTACGGGCTGACGCAACACCACCCCATTCATTTCCGGTTCGACCAATCGAGCATTTCAGGAAGTTATTTTCTGGGCAAATGCCTTGTGGATCATTCAGTGTTGTATAAAAACGATGTCCGTGGTGACGAACTGAAGGCAAAAGGGGATATTTTCATCTTCGAGAACCTGGCAATCCCCCTTCATGCCGATGAGGTCATTCGAATCAAGGACAGCTATTTGATTAAAAACCTGGTGCACAATTACTCACATGATCCGGAGAGCCCGGAGGAGTTCTTCATCCGGAATACAGCTTCCATGCATTATGCAAATATTCATGGATCCCCGGTTGAAGGAAGCTTCCTCGGTCCCTTTTCCACGGTGGATCTCACAAGATTGCACGACTGTGTTATCGGCGCCTATGCATACGTTCAAGCGGGCGAACTGGCCCACAGGTATATCGACCCGGGGCAGATCCGAATCGAGTCGGGAGATTGTTTCAAATTTATCTACCAGTTTCCCGCGGACGTCTTGGAAAGGTACATTCACTTGGAACCGGGCAAAAAACCTTCCGGCATATTTATGGATTTCGTAGAAAACCGCAAATCCGATTTCGAGAAAATATTCAATATGGTGCACTCGTCAAATCCTATCGAAGTCCCCGAAGGGGCATCCCTTAGCCGTTATGCGGTTGTCATTGGCGAGACCCGGATCAGCGAAAACGTGCTTGTGGCTCAAAGGGCATATCTTGAAAACTCCTGGCTCGGCATTGGATCCAATGCGCAGGAGAACTGCTACATCATCAACTCCAGGCTCCAGTGCCGAAATATAACGGCCCATGGCGGGAAGGTGATTCACGCGAGGCTTGGGGAAAAAGTGTTCGTGGGTTTCAATTCGTTTCTGCGCGGAAACCCGGAATGTATACTCGAAATCGGGGCCGGCTGCATCATTATGCCCCATACGGTTATCGATCTGGAAGAGCCGCTGGAAATTGGCAATAGCCGGCTTGTCTGGGGCTATATCAGAAACCGTAAAGATCTTGAAGAGCACAGCCTGCCGTTCGAAAAGCTGGCTGATATAAAAGGCAAAATGGAATTGGGAGCAATGTCTTTTGAAGGAAATGGTTTTAAGTTCGTGGAGGCCTTCAGGAATCGAATCGAGCACATTCTCAAAGCCAACGGCGCATACTTTGACGGAACCAAAAACCACGGCCATGCTCAAAAAGCGCAGGTTATTTCTTTCAATACCATCCAGCCCTATCCTGAAGGCATATTGAAGGGGATATGCCCGACGATGGATATTTGCCCTTGAGTTGGCAGAAAGCTATTGCGACTTTGCCGGGTTGATTGATTATAATTCCAAGGTTGAATAATAATATGGATAAAGAATCCCCGCAAATTTCATCAGGCGATGTGCTCTCCACATGTTCGGCCGCCTGTCCCGTTCACACTGATACGCGCGAGTACGTACAGCGTTTGAGCAGAGGCGATTATGAGGGGGCCCTTGACGTGCTGCTCGAGGTGAACCCGTTTCCTTCCGTGTGCGGCCGCATTTGTCATCATCCGTGCGAATCCGAGTGCCGAAGGAGAGCCATAGATGAGGCGGTAAGCCTCAGAATGCTCAAGCGTTTCGTTGTTGAGAACACGAAAGAGTATCGCATCGCCAGGAGGAAAAAGCCTGCGGACAGAAAAGCCGGAACTGTGGCTGTCATCGGTTCAGGTCCTTCGGGCTTGACCGCAGCTCTGGACCTTACGCTTCGCGGATACCGGGTGAGGGTTTATGAAAAGGACTCGAAGCTGGGGGGTATGCTTGCGCATGCCATTCCTCGCTACAGACTGCCTGTAGAAGCCCTTGCGGAAGACATTGAAGACATTCTGGCTTCGGGCATCGAGGTTAAAACCAACTGCCGGGTGGGTACGGATATTTCCTTTGACGAGCTTCGAAGTGAGAACGAAGCAATTCTCATCGCGGCAGGTCTTTCCGAAAGCCATTCGCTGTCCATCCCGGGAGCCGAGAGCAACGGGGTGTTCCCGGGGATTACATTTTTGTGGGACATTGCCAATGCAATGCCGCCCGAAATGGGAGACCGCGTGTTGGTGGTCGGTGGTGGGAATGTGGCGATCGATATCGCCAGGGCCGCCAAGCGGCTTGGGCCGTCCAAAGTGTATCTAGCCTGCCTGGAGACGCGCGAAGAGATGCCGGCATGGAAATGGGAAACGGAGGAGGCCGAGCAGGAAGGCATAGAAGTTCTAAACTCCTGGGGACCAAAGGCAATTCTTACTGAAAATAACAAGGTAAGCGGCATCGATCTCAAGAGATGTACAAGCGTTTTTGACGATCAGCACCGCTTTAACCCCCGCTACGATGAATCTGTGACCACTAGGGTCGAAGTCGACAACGTTATTCTTGCAGTCGGCCAGAAAGCCGACCTGGAATTCTTAACGAAGACGTCCGTTGCGATAGAGCGTGGCCGGCTTCTTTGCGACCGCGCCTCAATGAGTACATCCGAACGCGGGGTATTCGCGTGCGGTGAAGTAATGACCGGCCCGGGCTCCGCAATCCAGGCCATTGCCACCGGGCATGAGGCCGCCAGGGTCATAGCTCATTTTCTGGAGACCGGCGAGAAGCTGAAGCTGCCTCAACGAACGATCACAACGATAGGCGAACTCCCGGCGGCAACCGCTGCCCGCGCCAAACGGGTGGACCGGGTCGAGGTGAGTCTTGCAGATCCGGCAGAACGAATCAGGGATTTTTCTCCCATCGAACCCGGATACAGCGAGGCGGAAGCGCTCGCAGAATCCAGGCGTTGTCTTGCCTGCGCCAGCGGCGCACAGCTCAAGTTTCCCGAGCACTGCGCCGGCTGCCTCACCTGCGTGCGGGTTTGCCCTTTCGGGGTGGCGCAGGTGAGAGGAACGGCGGTTATGCCGGCTCAACAGTGCCAGACCTGTGGGCTGTGCGCGGCGGAATGTCCTGCCGCAGCCATCGAGTTGTCCCGGTTTGATACAAACCGCATGAAGGATACTCTTCGAGATATTGTCAAAAGGCAGGGTACTTCCAGAATAGCAAGGCCCCTGGTGGTTTCCTACTGCTGTCTCAACGAGACGACCAGCAGGAAGTTTCTATGGGAGCAAACCGACGAGGAAATACGCCAGTCGGGCATTGTGCGCGTTATGGTTCCATGCGTCGGCCGGCTCAGTGCTCTTGACCTGATCACGCCTTTCGAGCTTGGCGCAGACAAGGTAGCGGTGATTGCCTGCGCTGAAAAGGACTGTTTTTACTCCGGGTCTGAAGAATTGCTCTCGCGGCGTGTTACCAGGGCCAAAAAGTTTCTGGACCAGATTGGGGTTGGACAGGATAACGTGCAGCTTTTCAGGACCGATGGCAACGCAGAGGAATGCTGGCCCCTGATCTGGGAGGAGTTAAAATGATTGTTGCGGACCCTAAGCCCTTCGGACAGGTTAAGGGCTATCTCGAAAATTTCGAACGCATCCTGATCGTAGGTTGCGGCGCCTGTACAACGGTCTGCCTGGCCGGGGGAGAGGCCGAGGTGCGGCTCCTTGCCTCAGGGATGCGGATCGCTTTCGGCAGGGACGGCCAAAGCAAAACGATCCTTGAAGACTGTGTACAGAGGCAGTGCGACGTGGAGTTTGTTCTGCCCGTTCTAAGCCGCGTGGATAATGAAAAAATCGATGCCGTTGTGACTATTGCCTGCGGCGTAGGGGTGAATTTTTTGGCCGACCGGCTCGGGAAGACGCCGGTCTTTCCCGGTCTGAACACTACCTTTTACGGCGCAGGGATGGAGCCGGGGCTTTGGGCCGAGATGTGCGCAGGATGCGGCGAATGCATGACGGCCCTAACCGGAGGAATCTGCCCCGTGGCCCGGTGTTCGAAGCATCTTTTGAACGGTCCGTGCGGCGGATCTGAAAAGGGCAAATGCGAAGTCGATCCTGCAAACATCGACTGTGTTTGGCAGCTGATCTATGACCGGCTAAAGAGGCTTGGCAGACTCGATGACCTGCAAAATATCATTGCTCCCAAAGACTGGAGGACTGCTGCAGACGGCGGGGTCCGCCGAACGATTCGGGAACACCTTTACAAGCTGAGATAGTTTTGAATTTTCAACCAAACTTCAGAGCGGACCCTCACTTCGTTTCGGGTCTCCGCTATCCGTCGGCGCGTGAGGCGATGCTTCAAGTCCGCGCCCGATCTTTTGTGAGGGCGTACCATGAGCGATAAAAGTGTTATGAAATCCGGAAGCAACCTTGAGAGAGTGCTCACTTCGGGTCATTTTGCGGTGACCTGCGAGTGCGGCCCACCCAAAGGGGCGGACGTCGAGCATCTTCAAAAGAAGATAGAGCTGATCAGGGGTTGCGTGGATGCGGCAAACGTGACCGACAACCAGACGGCGGTGGTGCGCATGTCGAGCATAGCGGCCGGCGCGATAATGGTGAGAAGCGGTGTGGAACCGGTAATGCAGATGGTTACCAGAGACCGCAACCGGATCGCCGCCCAGAGCGACATTTTCGGGGCTTACGCCCTGGGGATTCGCAATATGCTCTGCCTTACCGGCGACCATCAAATCTTTGGCAACCATCCCATGGCCAAAAACGTCTTCGACCTTGATTCCATCCAGCTTCTGGATGTGGTGCGCACGATCCGGGACAAGGGAACGGTAAACTGCGGAGATCCGGTCGAAGGGGGAATCAGGATGTTTTTGGGGGCCGCGGCCAACCCCTTTGCAGATCCCTTCGAGTTCAGGGTAATCCGGCTAGCCAAAAAAATCCGGGCCGGCGCCGATTTCATTCAAACCCAGTGTATCTACGATATGGGCCGGTTCCGGGAATTCATGAAGATGGCCTGCGATATGGGATTGGACGGGCAGTGCTACATTCTCGCCGGACTGACGCCGCTTAAGTCCGCCGGTATGGCGGCCTATATGAACAAGAATGTTTCAGGGATCAGCGTTCCGGATGAGATAATCAATCGCATCAGGGGTGTTCCCAAGGGAAACCAGGCCGAAGAAGGAATCAATATTCTTCTTGAGCAGATAGGGCAAGTGCGTGAAATCAGGGGCGTTGCCGGCGTTCATATAATGGCCATCGAGTGGGAGGAAAGGATAAGAGAGATTACAGAAAGGGCCGGATTCCTTCCAAGGCCGTAATAGAACAGTCGTTAGTCGTCAGTCTTCAGAAAAAGCGATAAAACAGTTCCTTGTGTTTCCCCCGGGTTCCCACTGCCTGTTCTTGCCGCCGCAGCAGGTTTGAGTGGCGAACTTGGCCGGCGGTCCCACCGCCCGGAAAAAAGCTGCATTGAACATAAATGTTTGTCTTTTTCTTTCAAATGCTGTTAATCCTGTCAATCCAATAAGTCCTGCCGGAAGGTTTTTGACAATAGGAGCGCAATCGTGAATGGCTTATTTTGTCCTGAATCCGTAGTTGTTGTTGGAGTTTCCGAATCCGCAGACAACCTCGGGCGCAATGTCGTGGCAAATCTGGTTAACCTGAAATACCCGGGTAAAATCTATGCTGTTGGGCCTCGAGGCGGAGAGGTATTCGGGGTCCCGGTTTATAGCTCGGTTTCGCAATTGCCCGAAAACGCCGAACTGGCCGTTATTCTGACACCGGCACGTTTTGTCCATGAGATGCTCGCACAGTGTGGTGAAAAAGGGACGCGTTATGCTGTAATAGAGTCTGCCGGGTTTAGAGAACGCGGCAGCGAAGGAAAAATACTCGAGAAGGAAATTCGGGAAACAAGCAAAAAATTCGGTATCCGTTTTGTAGGCCCGAATTGTGTAGGGATTGTCAATACTTCCTGCAATCTTTACGCTCCGTTTGTGGCTTATGGAGAGCCATACAGAAGGGGCAAAATCTCTGTGTTTGCCCAAAGCGGCGGGGTCGCGCTTTGCATGGGCCAGAGGCTGTGCACCTCCGGGATGGGCGTGGGCAAGCTTGTAAGCATGGGGAATAAACTGGATCTGGATGAAGCGGACTACCTGGCTTACCTCATGGATGATCCGGAGACCGACGTCATATACTTCTATCTCGAAGGCTTCAAGAGAGGGCGCGCCTTTGCGGACCTGGCAAGGAGATGCTCCAAGCCCATCATCCTGCACAAGTCGAACAACAGTACTGTGAGTTCCACAATTGCCCAGTCTCACACGGCCGCCCTGGCCGCCGATGACCAGGTCGTCGATTCCGTCTGCCGAGAGATTGGCATACTGAGGGTTCATTCGGTGACCGACGCGATAATCGCCGCGAAAGGCTTGTCCCTCCCGCCGCTCAAGGGTAAAAATCTGGCCATCCTGTCCCGGTCCGGAGGTCATGCCGTAGTAGCCGCAGATGCCTGCGCAAGCCATGGATTTCATCTCCCCGCCCTGGGGCGGGACATCCTCGATGAGACCCAAAGGCACACTCGCGCCGACGTTATCCGGTTGGGCAATCCGCTGGACCTTGGAGACATCTTCGATCTTGCTTTCTATGCAAAAGTTATGGGAATGATTCTTCGCCAGGACGATATCGACGGCGCTGTATTCATCCATGTGTCCAATATGGCTATCGAGCGGGAGGCCACTCGCCACTTGCTGCAAAACCTGTCGGCGATGGCGTCCCAATATGGAAAGCCCGTGGCATTAGTAGTGGAAATCCCGTTTGAACAGAGAGTGCGCCTGGAGAAAGAATCGGAGTCTCCTTTTTTTCTGGATCCCGTGGAAGCTTTGCAGGCCCTTGCAACAAGATGGACTGCCGGAAGCCGGGCCGGCGAAACCGTAGACCGTATAAAGCAGGAAACTAAAGAGGTTACGATACCTGTAAAGGATATCGAAAAGTGGTTTGACGACATAGCCAGGCAAAACCGGCAGCCGCTTCTTCATGAGGCGCTCGATTTGCTCGATCTAACAGGCATCCCGACCGTGCCCTGGCGCATGACAGGGAATTTGGACGAGGCCGTTCAAGCATCTTTTAAGATGGGGTTGCCCGTGGCCCTGAAGGCAGTTTCGCCTTCGCTTCTGCACAAAAGCGACAGGGGCGCCATATCCCTGAATATAGATGACGCCGAATCCCTCCGGACTGAATGGAACCGGTTGCAAAAAGTTTCCGATGACCTTTCGGGCATCCTGGTGCAAAAGATGGCCCCTACGTCACGGGAACTGGTGGTCGGGGGCAAGAGGGACCCCTCATTTGGTCCCGTGGTGCTCACCGGCCTGGGGGGAATTATGGTCGAGGTCATGAAAGACGTGAGCATGCGTGTTGCCCCGATCGGTACCGATACCGCCATGAAGATGTTCGCAGAACTTTCAGGCAAGCGTATACTGGGCCGGTTTCGAGGAATGCGGGAAGCGGACCTCAAGGCTGCTGCCCGCATTCTCGTTCAAGTCTCACTGCTCATGCACCACTTCCCGCAAATCCGCGAGATGGATTTGAACCCGGTGAGCCTCAACGATGATGGAAACGGGGCAGTGGCCCTGGATGCGAGGGTATTGATTGAAGCAGCACGGTGATCGAAGTTGCTATCTTCTCCAATGCGCATCCCGTTTTCTAAAGAGCTGAAGGACTTTTGGACAGGACCACATGCAAAGGAGAATTTCGGATGGCAACACATAACTGTGAGAATTGCGGATTCCGAGCAAAGTATGATAGCAACCCCAGGTCTTTTTTGGGCTGGCTATGGAGATTGCACATAAACTGGTGTCCTGGATGGAAAGCATACATGAAGTCTCTGCCCGGCAGCGAGAGAACAACATTAGCTGAAAGATATGGTCTCAAGAAATACAGAAAAGAGTGATTTGAGCTACACTCAGCATGCATTATCCAGGGTAAATGGTTCGCTCAATCACCTTGCTGTAGGTCATTTTCATGACCAATCAAGCTGATGCCGCAAAGATGGCGCAAAACTTATAAAGAACTCGCCTTTGAAAAATATGCAAAGGAAAATCAAATGAACTATCTGATCCAACCGAAAAAGTACAAGAGCCTCATGGCTGACGAGGGATCAAGGGCCATCATGGACAAGACCATTGCCTTCTTTGAGAATATGGGCAAACAGAGACTGCTCGATGACTACAACAAGAAGGTCTGGTACAGGGAGTTCATTGACTTCATTGGCAGGGAACGGATCTTTTTTAAGCTGCTCACCCCCAAACAGTATGCTGAGGGTGACCTGGATGTCCGCTGGGACACGACACGCAACAGCGAATACTCGGAGCTTCTGGCCTTCTATGGGCTGGGGTACTGGTACTGCTTCCAGGTCACGATCCTGGGCCTGGGCCCCATCTGGATGAGCCCCAACGAGAACGCCAAGAAGAAGGCCGCACAGCTGCTCCAGAGGGGCGCTATTTTCGCATTTGGACTTTCCGAGCGCACTCACGGCGCTGACATTTATTCCACTGAGACTGCGCTGGTCCCCAAAGGTGACGGTACGTTTTTAGCCAACGGTGAGAAATACTACATCGGCAACGGCAACGAGGCCGAGATGGTTTCCACCCTGGGCAAGGTCAAGGACGGCACGGATGATTTTACCTTTTTTGTCACAAATTACCGCCACAAGGCCTATGAGCTAAAGAAGAATGTCATCTCCCACCAGGAATATGTATCCAACTTCGCGCTGCACGACTACCCCGTAACCAAAGACGACATCCTTTCCCGCGGTTCCCATGCCTGGGATTCAGCTCTGAACACAGTGAACATAGGCAAGTTCAACATCGGCCCGGCTTCCATCGGTATTGCCGAGCATTGCTTCTACGAGGCCATCACGCACTCTTCCAACCGCATACTCTACGGCGTGAAGGTCACGGATATGCCGCATGTGCGCAAGAACTTCGTGGATGCCTGGCTTAGACTCGTTGCCATGAAGATGTACCAGCGCCGCTCCACCGACTACTTCAGGGGCGCCGGAGAGAATGACCGCCGCTACCTGCTCTACAACCCCACCAGCAAGATGAAGGTGACCCTGCAGTCCGAAGAGGTGGTCAACCTGCTCTGGGACGTGATCGCTGCCAAGGGCTTTGAGAAGGACACCTACTTCCATATGGCCGCCGCCGACGTGCGCGGCCCGTCCAAGCTCGAGGGCACAGTTCACGTGAACGTGCAGCTCATCCGCAAGTTCATGAAGAACTACTTCTTCAACCCTGCCGAGTACGCCCCGGTCTCGCCCGACTTTTCGCTGAAGGACGACTCGTTCCTGTTCAACCAGGGCCCCACCAAGGGTCTGGGCTCGGTCCAGTTCCACGACTACAAGCCGGTGTTCGAGGCCAACAAGGGCCTGTCGAACGTGGCTACCTTCATCAAACAGATCGGAATCTTCACGGAGATGCTGGAAAAGGCCGGCCCGGACAAGGCCCAGGACATGGATCCCTCGTGGTCCCTGCCCCTGGGCGAGATGTTCTCCATCGTAGTGTACGGTCAGCTCATCCTGGAGCAGGCCAAGTTCGACAAGGTGGACCCGGACATCATCAACCAGATCTTCGACTTCATGGTGCGTGACTTTGCCCATTTCGCTTTACAGATCTACGGCAACCACAGCTCCAAGGACGCCCAGCGCGAATACTGTACCAAGATCATGCTCATCAAGGCCGTACCGAACCCCGAGCAGTACAACAAAGTCTGGGAAAAGTATGTCTCCGTTTTGAATGGCGAGTATGCCATGAACGAGTAGCGAAAAGGTTTCAACACTCCTCAATTCTAAAAAGAAGTGGAGTGCAATAACACCCCAAATATGAATTAAGCGGTAATGAAATCAGGCAGGTTAAGCTGCACCGGACAGGGACCATCTCATCCTGATTGCCTGAAACCTCCAAAAACAATTGCTTACGCCTTCGGTAACTCCGCAATGAGTTGGTTCACGCGCTCCAGTTCCCACGGAATATTACTGGCTGTCCACTGAGCAGCGGCTTTTTCAAAATGCTCACGAGCGGCATCAGTATTCCCTCGATCGCGGCAGATGATCCCCCAGTGCATCCTCGCTCGGGCAGCATCAAGGCGGTTCTCACCCTGTTCAAAAAGGCGAAGGCCCTACCGAAAGCCGTTTTGAAGCCCGCGATCTTTGTTCGCGATAGCAGGATCAAGGGATAACTCGGCCCGAATTTGAGATCCCGCATGAAGAACCCGCCCGGCGCCGGTCTGACAACGTGCCGTAAGACGTGATGACAAGCTATTTGGTTTTCAACGAGGCTAAAGTGTAGTAATCATAAAGAACCCAGCGACCCGATCTGAGCCGGATACTGCAAATCCACTTCTCCTGCTAAGCTTCAGACGATCAAAGTTGTTTTCGTGTACCTCCTTGTTGCCCGGGGATATGGCTGTGGAGGGGAACATCGCCCTTTTCAGCGCTTCTGTCTACCGAGTCGTATTAAATTTTAAAATCTGCGTCATCACTTGATTCGGAGGATTTCCATAGTGAGTCAGGTGGTGCAACCAAAAGGGGAGGGTATTGATGAGAAAGGGATCCTTTCGTTTCAGCCTGATTGTAATGGTTATGGCAGTGTGTCTGCTTTGTGCCGGGCGGGCCAGGGCCGCGGACCCGATCGTAATCGGAGCACCGACTTCTCTGGGGCTCATCGAGGGCAAGGAAGCCTTGAAAGCTGTGGAAATGGCCGTCGATGAGATCAATGCCAAAGGTGGTGTGAACGTAGGGGGGCAGAAAAGGCCCCTGCAGGTTTCCTCAAGCGACATCCGGGATGGGGCCCCCGGAGTGCCCGTACCGGAAGCATTGCTCGGCATCGAGAAGATTATCCTTGAAAAGAAGCCGGTCGCCCTGCTGATAGGTCCCTTCCGTTCCGAAGCGTTGATCGCGGGCATGGATTTGCTCTCCAAGTACAAGACCCCGCTCATCGGTTCTATTGCCATGTCTCCTGCCTCGGAAAAGAAGGTGACGGAAGAGCCGGACAAATATAAATACGTGTTTCGCGATTGCCTGAACGGGGTTTACCTGGTGAAGTACCTTTCCGGGACCATGGATGCCCTCCACAAGGAGTTCGGGTTTACAAAGGTTTACGTTATGCATCAGGATGTGGCCTGGGCAAGGGGCACGGCCGATCTGGTCAAGAAACTCTATTTCGACAAGGCCGGCTGGGAGGTGGTCGAGCAGGAAGCCTATCCCACCGGGGCCTCGGATTTTTCTTCCGGCCTGATGAAGGCGCGCTCCAAAGGCGCACAAGTGATCATGCCGATTTTTGATATGCCCCAGGGCGGCGTTTTGGTCAAGCAGTGGAAATCCATGCGTGTCCCGGCCATCATGGCGGGCTTCATCTCACCACTTGCCGGGACCGATGCGTGGAAAACCTTTGACGGCAAGATCGGCGGGGCAATCAACTGCAACTTCGAACTGGGCAGCGCCATTGCCAGTGACAAAGTGCCCCAGTCGGTCGCGTTCTACAATAAGTACAAGGAGAAATTCGGACATGAGGTTGAGGCGGGTCATGGCCCGGCGGCGGCCTACGAATCCGTTTTTATCCTCGCCGAAGCTATCGAGCGTGCCGGGAGTCTGGATCCTGACGCCGTCACAGCACAGTTGAAGAAGACGGACCGCATGGGGACCATGGGCCGAATCAGGTTCGATGAGGGCAACCAGGTTGTCTACGGCCTGGACCCGAAGGAAACCGCTGTCGGCGCCGTTTTTCAATGGACAGAGGACGGCAAGCGCAGGATCATCTTTCCCGAGTCGCTTGCAGAAGGCAAAGTCCTGTTGCCCGCGGGTCTAAAATCGCAAAAATAAAAAAATAGGTGAATAGGTAATAGGTGAGGCTCTTGCAAAACTCCTTCATCGTCATTCCGGCGAAGGAGGCTGTGTCACAAAGGCTCTGGGGCACATATCCCCCCCTTTTTTAAAGGGGGGCAGGGGGATTTTGATTCTCCAATGTCTTTAAAATCCCCCTCGATCCCCCTTTACAAAAGGGGGATGCAAAACAGGTAATAGGTGAATGGGGGAATGAGTGTTCGTTGTTTTTCTACTCACCCACTCACCTACTTACCGATTCACCTGCGTTAAGGAGATCGAGTGTTTTTTGGCACTATCATTTACGCTCTTTTCAACACGGCCATCCTGGCCATCACAGCGCTTGGGTTTAACCTGACGTTTGGCATCAGCGGGATTGCGAATTTTTCCTACGGCGCCATGTATATACTGGCCGCCTACGTGAGCTGGATGCTCGTTCATCTCCTGGGTCTGCCTTTCTGGCTCTCTGTTTTTGTTTCCATTGCGATCACAATGGTACTGGGGGCGCTGATATACCGGTTTGTCCTTCTGCGGGTGCGCGGACAGGTCCTCTCGGAGGTGATCGCTACCTTCGGGATCGGGCTCGGGACCCTGGAGCTGTTTCAGTACCTAGGGTTTGTGGGCTTCGAGTACACTCTGCCGGTCTTCATTGATGACAGTTTTATGATCGGCGACACCGTGGTCGACTGGCAGCGCCTCCTGATTACAATTGTTGCCGGGATGCTTGTTGCCGGTCTTTGGGTCTTCACCCACCATACCCGCCTGGGGCTGGCTTTTCGCGGGATAGCCCAGGACGAGAGCACGGCGCTTACCCTGGGCATAGATTCGGACCTGATGGGTATGTTGAGCGTGTCTATGGGCTGCGGACTCGCGGCTTTGGCGTCTTTGCTCATCATCCCGCTTGGCAGCATCTCACCGAGCGAGGGCTACGACGTGTTGATCAAGGCCCTGGCGGTCTGCATCATAGGCGGGCTTGGAAGCACCGGGGGGCTGATTGTGGCGAGCTTCATAGTGGGGTTTGCCGAGCGTTTTACGGACGCGTATGTCGGCTCGCAGTGGACAATGATCGTGAGCCTGGCCGCGATTCTCATCGTCCTGGTGGTTAAGCCTTCCGGGCTTTTCGGACGGCAGAAGGAGCTTGCAGAAAGGATATGATTCTTTGGAACGACGTCTTGAACGAATAGATCGGGGCATCAAGGCACGTGCTTCGGGTGTCTTCGCCCTGAGTTCGTGGCGTGAAATGCTGTATCTGTCTGCGCCGCGACTTATCCCTGCCCTGGGATTTCTCCTGCTGCCCCTGGTGCTGGACAACTATTGGCAGAAAGTGCTTTTGTCAATGGCTGTGTTTGCCTTGCTGGCCATCAGTTGGGACATACTGGCTCAAACCGGGATGATTTCTCTTGGCCAGGGTCTTTTCTTCGGACTGGGCGCTTATTGTTCCGGAATCCTGAACCACAGCCTGGGCCTTCACCCCCTGCTGGCCGTGCCTGTCGCGGCAATCCTGGGGGGAGTGATCAGCACGGTCGTCCTTCTTCCCGTACTGAGGCTGCGAGGTGTTTACTTCTCAATGGTGACGCTGATCATCCCTCTGATGTTGATCAGGATTATCGAGGCAACGAAGATCTTCGGAGGAACCGAAGGATTGAGCGGCATAGCCCCGCTGCCCTCGAAGTGGGTTGAACTCTATTTTATCCTGAGCGTGCTGTTGGCGGCGCTTTTCGGGTTCCGGCGCATGCTGAGCTCCGACTACGGGCTGGTGCTCAAAGCTATAAAGGACAACGACCTTTCGGTGATCAATGCAGGCATAAACATCTACTGGTACAAGGCGCAGGCCCTGTTTATCGCCGGCAGCCTCGGCGCACTGTGCGGGGCTTTCATGACGCATGTCTATATGTTTGTCGGCATGCCGGTCTTTGCCCTCGACTATTCGATTCTTCCCATTGCCGCTGCGGTAGTGGGCGGCCCCGGGACCCTGGCCGGCGCGACCCTGGGGGCGGCGATCCTTGTGCCGCTGTCTGAAATCCTTCGCGGGATAGGAGGGCTGCGCATCGTCTTCTACGGCTATTTTCTGGTCGTCTTCATCGTTGTCCTGCCTGAGGGCATATTCCACTACATCGAGCGCAAATACCACCAGTTCGACAGGTGGGTGGAGGTGGAATGATGGCTGAGGGCCCGATTCTGAAGGTCGACAGGCTCTATAAGCATTTCGGTGGGGTCCAGGCTATAACGGAGCTGAGCTTTGAACTGGCCGAGGGCGAACTGCTGGGTCTTATCGGACCCAACGGCTCGGGAAAGACCACGGCGGTGAACCTGATCAGCGGCTTTGTCAAACCATCCCGGGGTGCGATTATATACCGGGGCCGCGACATAACGGGTCTTGCTCCTTACGCCGTCGTGCGGCTGGGGATCGCCCGGACCTTTCAGATGGTAAAACCCTTTTATCAACTGCCGGCCTACAAAAACATGATCATCCCACTGTACTCGCCAAGGGTCAAGCAGATGATCGGCGGCCGCTACGGAGACCGGGACGCGGTAGCCCTGGACCTTCTGGAGGAGGTTGGTTTTGAACGCGACTCCCAGGTGGCTTACAAAAGTGCGAGCGTTCTTCCTCAAGGATATCTCAAGCGGTTGGAACTCGCCAAAGCCATCGCACTCAAACCCGATCTGCTCATCCTCGATGAGCTTTTCTCCGGCCTGAGCCTGGCCGAGGTCGCCAGCATCGTTCCCGTAATCGAGAAGCTCCGCAAGGAGGGAAAGACCATCATAATGATCGAGCACCGCCTCAAAGAGCTCTTCAGGATTGCCGACCGGGTGGTGGTGCTCAATTATGGGATGAAAATAGCCGAAGGAAAGCCGGAACAGGTTATGGAAACCGAAGAAGTGAAGAAGGCATACCTTGGTGTAGAGGTATAAGGCGAGCGGGGGGCGAGAGGAACTTGGTCACGAAGAGCACGAAGGATACACGAAGGGACACGAAGGGAAATCTATTGAAATTGAAACAATTATTTTGCAATTTCTTCATGCTCTTCGTGCCTCCTTCGTGCTCTTCGTGACCAAAAAAGGGGTCTGATTCATGGAATTTGATGAGCTTTCGAAACGCGTGCTTGGATGCGCAATAGAGGTTCACCGCAATTTGGGTCCGGGGCTATTGGAGGCAACTTACGCGCAATGTCTAGCTCATGAGCTGACACTTAATGGGATTGGGTTCACGGCCCAATATCCCATACCTGTGGAGTACAAGAAAATTCGCCTCGAGTGCGGGTACAGGGCTGATTTCCTGGTAGAGAACACCCTAATCCTGGAATTGAAGAGCATAGAAAAGATAGACAGCGTCCACGAGGCACAAATACTCACTTATTTGAAGTTCGCGCGGGTAAAGACAGGACTTCTAATTAATTTTAACGTCAAGCTGCTGAAAAACGGGATAAAACGATTCATCATGTGATTCCATCGTCTTTCGTGGTCTTCGGCTTCTCCGTCTTTTTTTGTAGTGAGAAGAACGGTCACGAAGAACGCGAAGGATACACGAAGGTAAATCTTTCGAAATTGATATGAATTGTTTTTCAATTTCTTCATGTTCTTCGTGATCCTTCGTGCTCTTCGTGACCAAGAAGTTTCCCGCAGCTTAAGAAAGTAGATGTACATGCCACTACTCGAAGTCCGGGAGCTGATGGTGTTTTTTGAAAATGCCCTGGCCGTTAACGGGCTGAGTCTCGAGGTGCGTCCGGGTGAGATCGTGGGGGTGATAGGTCCCAACAGCGCTGGCAAGACCACTTTGATGAATGCCCTCTCCGGGCTCATCATCGACATGCGCACCAAGGAGAAGCGGCGTGGGGGCCAGCGTATCACCTTGTACGGAAAGGTCCTTTTCAATGGGAATGACATCACCGAAGCCCCGCCCAGCGAACGGGTAAAAATGGGCATCGTGCTGTCGCGCGAACGCCATCCGGTATTTCCGGAAAGCAGCCTTCTCGAGAACCTGAAGATCGCGGGCTATCTGAGGACCCGCTCAGAGGTGAAGGAAACCATCGCTTATGTTTTCAAACTGTTCCCGCACCTGGCCGAAATGAAATCCCGCAAGGCGGGGTTTATGAGCGGTGGAGAACAGCAGATGCTGGCCATCGGGATGGCCCTGGTGGTGCGGCCCAAACTGCTTCTGCTTGACGAGCCGCTCCTTGGGCTTAGCCCGCTTATGCAGCGGGCCGTCATGGAGGCCATTGTCAATCTCAAGCAGCATTACGGAATCACCGTCGTTATAAGCGAACAATTCGCACGGCCGGTTTTCCCCGTAATCGACCGGGGTTATGTGATTGAAAACGGCATGCTCGCCTTCTCCGGAACTAGCCGGGAGTTGATGGATAACCCGGAGATCAAATCGGCCTACTTCGGGATATAATTGATAATTATGACAGACCTGAGCACGCAATCGATCTATTCGGTCTTTTCGAAGACCGCTGAGAGGCGCGGCAATCACACCGCGGTAATCTATCTCGGCCAACGATATTCCTATTCAAGAGTGAAGAAGCTGGCTGAGGCTTTTGCGGCCTCGCTTGCCGGACTGGGCGTCGGGGCCGGCCACAAGATTATGCTCTATATCCCCAACGGCATCAACTGGGTGGTTGCCTGGCTCGGTATCCAGCGTCTCGGGGCAGTGGTCGTGCCCATCACGCCTATCTACACCGCTCGCGACGTCACCTACATCGCCAATGACAGCGGCGCTGAGACCATCGTCTGCGCCGACACAAATTTTGGTTACGTAACGAGCGCCCTGCCCGAAACAGGTTTGAAGCGGGTCATCTTCTCCAACATGGTTGATCTATTGCCCGCCTGGAAGCGGGCCTTCGGCTACCTTTTCGATGTGGTGCCCAGGGGCAAAACGGCGATCAACGCCAATACCCACACCTTCCGGGGGATGGTGTCGGGGGGCGGCCGAGTCACGCAAGAAAATGTCTCCGGAGGCTCTGAGACCGCCGAAATCCTTTACACGGGCGGGACCACCAAGTACCCCAAGGGTGTGCCCATATCACACGCCCTTTTCCTTGTTTCCGCCGATGAACAGATAAGGGTGACCGAGCCGCTCTTTGCCCCGGAGGATAACGTCGTCATGGGAAACGCGCCGCTCTTTCACATCCTGGGCCAGACCTGCGGCCTTGCCGCGCTTCTGGTGGGCGGGTCCCTGATCGTCCAGCCACGCATCAACCTCGATGCCGCCTTCGATGCCATTGAGCGTTGCCGGGCCAGGACCATGATCGGCGTCCCGACGCTCTACCGGATGATTCTCGATCATTCACGCCTCGATCAGTATGACCTCGGTTCCCTTGAGTACTGCTTCAGCGGTGGCGATGCGCTGCCGACAGAGGTGGGGAGGCGATGGCTGGAAAAATTCGGACATCCCCTCCGCCAGGGCTACGGCGCTACTGAAACCTGCGGCGGGGTGGCTATGTGCCCGGCCCTTGGCGATAGCCCTCCGAAAAGTGTGGGAAAGGTGGTTGAGAGCAAGAGGGTGAAATTGGTCGATCCCCTCGGATTGAAGGAGGTAGGACCGGATGAGCCCGGCGAGCTTCTTGTTCATTCGCGCTACATGGTGAACAGCTACCTCAACAAGCCGGAGGAAACGAGGTCGGCCTTCGTGGAGATCGACGGTGAGACCTGGTACCGCACGGCTGACATTATGTCGATGGATGCCGAGGGCTATTTATATTTCATAGACCGCACAGTGGATACCATCAAGCATAAGGGCTACCGCATCTCCGCCTCGGAGGTCGAGTCCGTGCTCCAGGAACACCCGGCGGTCATGGCCTCCTGCGTAGTGGGGGTGCCGGATGCAAAAGTCGGAGAGAGGATCAAAGCCTACGTGGTGCTCAAGGGGGACGTCAAGGGAATCACCGGCTACGACCTCCTCAAGTGGTGCCGAGGCTCCCTAGCCTCATATAAGATACCCCACTATATAGAGTTTCGGGACATGCTTCCCAAATCCAAAGTAGGCAAGCTCCTGCGCCGGGAAGTAAGGGATGAGGAAAAACGCCGCACGGAAGGTTGAGGCGGTGGGACCGCGATATGACAATACGAGTGAAATTGTAGGCGTTCACCACAGAGTCACAGAGGACACAGAGGCGGCAGGGCCGCAGTTGACACGTGCGCTGCGGCGGGCAGTCCCGCCACATGCGCGAGGCCGAAACTTTAGCCGCTTTTCTCAGCTTTTTCTCAGTGCTCTCTCAAGATCAACCGTGGCCCCTCGAACGAATCATTCGAGCCCGGCCGGGTTGTCGATCGACTCTGTGGTGGGATAGCTCAGGAACTCTCCTTTTTTGATCCGCCAATTCTTTATCAAATCTTGACACTTTCTTTAACTTTTCATGACCGAACATACTTAAGCTTATCGAGAAGATGCCCCCCGGATTGTCAGAAAGAAAGCAAAAGCTGACCAGGTTCCAGAGGGAGCTTTCACAAAGGGGCCATATTCGAGGTCAAGGAGACACTACAAAATGACTTCCCTGCCAAAGAGATTAACGGAGTTGGTCATCGCGCCAAGGGCTAGGCTCATTTGGCTGGCGCTTGCCGGATTTTTTCTGGGCAGCGCTCTTTGCCCCTTTAACCCACCTGCCGGGGACCGGCCACAAGCAATGAAAGAGGGTCAAGTAATGAACAGTCCATCAGAGAGCAATGCGAGCGTGGAGACTCAGCACCTCTACGGCTTGGCTTCAGCGTCATCACAAATCGAAACAGCGACGTTTGCTCTTGGCTGATTTTGGGGTGCGGATGCCCAGTTTGGCGGCATCAAAGGGGTGATTCGAACAAGGGTCGGTTATACAGGTGGCAATAAAGAAAACCCGGCCTACCACTCTTTGGGTGATCATACGGAGAGCATCGAAGTTGATTATGACCCGAGCATAATTTCATATGCGGATTTGCTCGAGGTTTTCTGGCGCAGCCACGACCCCGGTAGCCGCTCGTGGTCGAGGCAGTATATGTCCGCAATCTTCTACCACAATGAAGAACAGAAAAATCTGGCTCTTGAATCCGGGAAAAGGGAGGAGGCAAGGACACACGGAAAGATATACACGGAGATATTGCCGGCTTCAAGGTTCTACCGGGCGGAAGACTACCACCAGAAGTACTACCTGAGGCAGAGGCCGGAATTGATAAGAGAACTTAAGGCGATATACCCGTCCAATGAAGACTTTCAGGATTCGACGGCAGCGGCGCGCCTGAACAGCTATCTAGCAGTAAAAGGCCCTCCCGCGGTCATTCAGGCGCAGCTCCAAGATCTGCTGCCGCCGGAGGAAAGCAGAAAGCTGCTGGATCTTGTACTAGGCCAGGAACGTTGATGGTTGGGTGCAGGCAAACGGCACATTGACATTGGGGATTACCATGTTTAAGACTGAAACCATCCATGCTGTGAAAATAGACTGGAGAACGGGGCGTTTACGATCTGCTAATATCATGCCTCATATGATGATGGATATCTCCACGACACTCACTCGTCAACCCGGCAAAGGCCGAGGTCAAGTGCCATTTGGCCCGCAAACTTTCTGAGGAGACTTTGGATTCCGGCGCCTGCCCGGTCCTGATCCGGCGCAGGCGCCGGAATTACAGATATGGCTGTTCACGGCCATGCAAATATCAGGTTATTTACGCAATGCTCCACTAGTTCACGGTCCAAAGGATTCTCAGCCCAAGTTTGTCACGACAAACGTGGGTTAGCATCATAAAGTACGTTTTTTCTAGTGATTACAGGCCGCTACGCCTAATTGGAGAGGGGGGGGTGATTGCATTACTGATTCATAGTGCCGTCGGAGGACAAGAGTTTAGAGACCCGTCATAAGGCTTCGGTTTCACATCAACTTAAGAAAAGGAGATATTACTATGCAAAATCGCAGCAGGTTTTTGGCAACTTCTTTAATCGTCATTCTGTCCATTGGCGTTTTCGCTATCGCTGGATCATTACAAGCTGCGGACCAGGGAATGATGGAAGGTCAGAAGGCGATGATGGAAGGCGCAAAGAAGATGATGGATGGTAACAAGATAATAATGGATACAGTGGCCAAGAAAGGGATTAAAGACCCAGAGTTGACGGCGGCCGGAAAGATGATGACGGAAGGCTATAACATGATAACCAAGGGCGAAAGCATGATGACCGGCAGCACAATGGCGGAAGGCCAGACAATGGTAAAAAAAGGCGCTAAAATGATGCTGGATGCACAGAAAATGACGTCGGCCGCCGTCACGAAGTTGGGACCGGAAGTCGTTAGAGAATGCACAATCGCTCTTGACTCATGCACGTATGCAGAAAAACAGATAAAAGAAGGCGCGTTGGAGTGGTTTTTTGGCTTCTAACAGCAACTCTGCCCGCTCAAGCATGAGAACCTGATCTCTTCAGGAATTCAAAGCCCTCTGATGATGGAGGGCAAGAAAACGATGAAAGAAGGCGAGATGATGATGATGAATGAGCCCTGCCTTCTCTAATACAGATACAGGGGGGGGGCCCGGCCGCACGGACCGGGCCCTCTTGCGAGGTGACCCATGTTCATGAGGATACGCTCTTTGGCTTGGCTTTCGACCCTGGCTGTGGTCTGGACCCTATGTTCCCAGGCCGGCCTTGCCCGGGCCGTCACTGCGGAGGACCTCAAGCCCAAGCCCGGTGAGGCTGTGGCCACTTTTGCAGGCGGCTGCTTCTGGTGCACCGAGGCCGACTTCGAGAAGGCGCCGGGCGTCACGCGCGTCTTCTCTGGCTTTTCGGGTGGCACGGAGGTCAATCCTACCTACAAGGACAATTCCGCCGGAAAGACAAGCCATCTGGAATCCGTCCAAGTCTTCTTCGACCCTGGCAAGGTGAGCTACAAGGACCTGGTGGAGTATTTCTGGCGCCACATCGACCCCACCGACCCGGACGGCCAGTTCGTGGATCGCGGTAAACAGTACCGTTCCGCTATCTTCTACCATGACGAGCAACAGCGCCGGATCGCCGAGGAATCCAAGAAGCGCCTGGCAGATTCCGGCGTGTTCAAAGACAAACCCATCGTCACGGAAATCCGGGCCTACGAGATTTTTTACCCGGCCGAGGAATACCATCAGCAATATTCCATTAAAAACCCCCTCCGCTACCGGTACTATCGCTTCGGTTCGGGTCGCGACCAGTTTGTGAAGCAGGTATGGGGAGAGCAGCATGCGACTGCCGGCGCGGAGCCGGTGCCTCCGCCCAAACCGTTCGTCAAGCCCAGTCCGGAGGAGCTGAAAAAGAAACTCACTCCCATGCAGTTCGACGTCACCCAGCTTGGCGGAACCGAGTCGCCTTTCAAGAACGACTACTGGGACAACAAGAAGCCGGGTATCTACGTGGACATCGTGTCCGGCGAGCCGCTGTTCAGCTCCCTGGACAAATACGAATCCGGGACTGGCTGGCCCAGCTTCACCAAGCCGCTGGAGCCGGGCAACATCATAGAGCGCCATAG
>OMOE01000045.1 GCA_900290365.1 Syntrophobacter sp. SbD1
TGGCAAAAACGGTACTTTCGCCGGGGTCCCTTTCGATGGCGGGAAAACCGAAAGTGGCTATCCCGGATTCCATGTCTTTTTTCAGCAAATTAGACAAAAGATTCTCCGCCGTCCTTGCCCGCCATAATCAGTTTGCCGTCTTTTTCGAGCCTGCGGGCCACATTCAGAATAGTCTGCTGTGCGGCCTCAACTTCGCTTAGCCGGGCCGGTCCCATCATCGCTATATCTTCCTGCAGCATCTGGGCTGCGCGCTGGGACAGGTTTTTGAATACTTTTGTCTTGAGGTCTTCGGAAGCCGTTTTGAGCGCCATAGTGAGTTCTTCATTGCGGATTTCTTTGAGCAGTTCCCGGATGCCCGCGTCGTTGACATGCATCAGGTCGTCGAAAACAAACATCAGCTTTCTTACTTTCTCCGCAAGGTCCGTGTCCGTTTCATCGAGGAACTGCAATATGCTGTCCCCGGTTCTACGATCGCTATGATTGAGGATTTCCGCGACTACCGCGACGCCTCCAATCTGCTGTCCACGGGTTCCAATCGAGGTCAGTTCCTTTTCGAGCACTTCATCCACCTCCATGATCAGGTCGGGAGGCACGGATTCCAGGTTCGCAATTCTTGCTACGATTTCAAACTGGAGCTGCTCGGGAAGAAATGCCAGGACCTGGCTTGCTTTCTGATGTCCAAGATGGGAGACTATGATGGAAATGGTCTGCGGGTGCTCAGCCTTTATGAAGCCGGCAAGCAGTTTGGGATCGATATCCCTCAGATGTTTGAACGGAATTTTGATCTTTTCTTGATCTATTTTTGAAATCATCTCTTTTGCCTGCTCGCCGCGCATAACCGTGGGCAGCAGATTGCGAATGAACTGGTTGCCATCCACATTCACAAAGCCTTCCATCTTGAAAAGCGATGTAAACTCACCGAGCAATTCATCGGATGTTTCTTTCTTCATTCCCTCTATTGTCGACATGAGCAGGCTCAACTCTCTGATCTCATCGGTCGAAAGCTTTTTGAGGATTACGGCCGATGCTTCTTCGCCCATAGCGAGAAGGGCCATTGCTGCTTTTTGGGGTCCGTTCACCTTGATCGAGTTATTAATGGCCATGTTCCTTAGACTCCAGTGCACAATGAGCGGTTAGCAGCGAGTTGGAAAAGAAAAATCCTTCTTCTAAACTTCATCCCTCAGCCATTGCCTGATGATTTCCGTCGCCTTGTCGGGATCGTGCTTTACCAGGGCCGTTGACTTCTTGCGGAACGAGAGTTGCCCGAATGGTTTATCCAGAAGCATCGCGGTTATTTGTTCGTCAGAAGAGGGGCCGGAAGAGGGAGCAGGAAGTCTTCTGATATCGTCGGCAACCTGGCGGAATTTGCGCATGAACGGCCTTATCACGAAGACGAGCACCAGTGCGGCAAGGCCTACATTTAAGAGCATCCTTTGCCAGCTTTTGAAAAGCTGTAGATACTTGTTTTCGGCTTTGACCATTTCTGCGCCGGGCATATCGGAAGCGAACGGAATATTGGAAACCGTAATCTGGTCTCCACGAGTCTCGTTATATCCAACTGCCTTCCTGACCAGGTCCTCCATGGATTTCATTTCCTCGGCAGTCCTTGCAATGTAGGTCTGCTTTGGCTTGCCGTCTGCGCCCGGTTTGTTATCATATTTCCCGTCCACTATTACCGCCACGGAAAGTTGCTTTATGTTTCCGGGTACCTGGACGACCTGCTTGGTGATTTTGTTTATTTCGTAGTTTACGACTTCACGCTGCCTGTTTGACTGTTTGACCGGTTTTGCGGCTTCTCCTGCCTGGGGAGAATTCTGCAAAAGCTTTCCTTCGAGGTTGAGAGGGGCGTCCGGATTGCCCTTCGCGACGCCCGCTTCCTTGCCTTCCGTACTTTCGGTGGTCCTCTGCTGGCTCCTGATGACTGCGCTGTCCGGGTTGTATGTTTCCTCCGCAATCTGAATCTGATCCATCTCCAGATCGAGCGCAACCCTGGCCAGCACCCGGTTTGACCCCACCACCTGCTCCAGCATGCTCTGGACCTTCTGGCGAAGGTCATCCTCCATGCGCTGCTTGCGTTCGAGTTGAGTGTTGCTGAGTTGCGAAGCGTCTTCCTTGTTCTTTTTGTACAGGACCTGTCCGTCGGTGCTCATAACGGTTATTCGATCTTCTTCCAATCCCCTGACGGTGGCCGCGACCAGGTGAACCAGCCCCTGGAGTTCCTTGTCGGCCATTCGCGCCCCGGAACGAAGCTTAAGGACCACGGCGGCGCTGGGCGGCTTCTGGTCTTCCTTGAAAAGACTTTCTTCGGGCATAACAAGATGTACCCTGCTCTCCATCACTTCGCTCATGCCATTGATGGTCCTGGCCAACTCTCCCTGGAGCGCTCTTTGGTAATTGATTTTCTGAACGAATTCCGTGCTGCCCAACTTCTGCTGGTCGAAAATTTCGAACCCCATTCCCGACCCTTTGGGAATACCGTCGGAAGCCAGGGAAAGCCGTGTTTCATAGAGCCCCTCCCTTGCTACTTCTATGCTGCCCTCGGAAATATGGTATGGAATTTTTTTCGCTTTAAGGGACTGCGCAATTTCTCCCATGTCGTTCTGAGATAGCCCGGAGTAAAGCGGGACAAAGTCGGTCCGGTTGTTTAGATAGAACAGAAAAGCCAGAGCGCCGGCCAATATCACGACCGCTCCGGCATAGGAAATCTTTTGTGGGAGGGTGAGGGTCTTGCAGTAGTCGTAAAGCCTTCGCAGATACTGCAGCGCTATGTTCATCTTCGGTAGTCCCTTTGGTCAGTGAGCAGTGAGAAGAAGGTTTGTTTCTAGAACTGCATGTGCATTACCTCATGATATGCGTCCAGGGCTTTGTTGCGGACTTTGGCCAACATGCGCAGTCCCATGTCGGCCTCTTCCAGTCGAATCATGGTTTCGTGGATATTGGTTGCGCCTTTGACCGAGCTTTGTTCCATGGCGGTGTCCGCATCATTTTGGAGCTTGTTTACATCCTCAATTTTCGATTTCAACTGGTCGGCAAATGAAACAGAGCCGGTCCCGCCGGGGCCTTTGGGCATCGTTGCGCCGAGGGCGCTCTCAAATAGGTTTTTGGTGATCGGATCTATACTCATGACTGCTCCTGTTTCCGGGAAGCGGAAAGCGGAGAGCGCGAAGCTCGAATAAAGCCTCTTGCCTGACCGCCCCTTGCCCTTCGCTGATTGCTGCTCTCAGTCACTACTTCGCCCCTATGTCAATTGACTTCATAGCTAACTGCTTTGCGGTCTGAAGCGCGGCGAGGTTTGCTTCATATGATCTGCTGGCGTTCATAATGCTTGCCATTTCCTCCACCGGATTGATATTGGGCGTAAGCACGATGCCTTTTTCGTCCGCATCCGGGTTCCCCGGATCATAGAGTTGTTTGAAATCCCGTCCGTCCGAAACAATTTCAGAGACATTCACTTTTTCGGCCCCTTCGCCCATCGCAGAGCTCAACTCACCGGCAAAACTGTCGACGGGCGTCGATTCATAGATTACCGTCTTACGCTGATAAGGCGTGCCGTCGGCTGTCTTCGTCGTATTAGCGTTGGCCAGGTTGGAGGAAAGAACGTTTATCCAGGTACGATTGGCCTTCAGGCCTGATGCGCTTATTTGCATCGCTGATTCAAGGTCCATCATACACCTCCTTCAGTTATTGCCGTTTTTAGCATTGTGAATTTCTTGTTCAGCATGCTGACCATATATTGATATTCAATGCTGTTTTTGGTCAGATTCACCATTTCCGTATCCAGATCCACAGGACCATTTTCGACTACTTCCGGCGTTTCCATCGCCTGAACAGGATCATCCGGGGCCAAATGGCTGTCGTTTGAGCGAACCATGTGAAGCACCTGATCTTCGAGCGACTGGCGCAGCGCGTTTTCAAACGAGAGTCCTTTTGCGGTGTAACCCGGCGTGTTAATGTTGGCCAAATTACCCGAGATCAGTTTCTGATTAATCGAATTCAGGCTCAGCCGGTCTTCGATCATCTGTAGCGTCTTATCGAACACAATGCCGTTGCTCATTCAAACTCCTTTGCTGTTTGCTTTGTTATGAGCAAATCCCGTACCAGTGTTAAACAGAGTGGTCAATCGTCGGCGACCGGTGGTCTGAAAAAACTAAAAAAACAGTGGTTAGTGGACAGTGGCCGGTTCAGGGGGCGGAAAAAGAAGAAAAGTCAGTCAAATGACAGCGGAGGGGTGGGCAGAGCAGTCATTATTTTGTCAATTATTTGACCGACAATTGGCCACAGCTCTCACGATATTCGGCGAGCTTGTTTCGGAGGGTCCTGACGCTGATACCCAATATTTCGGCGGCCCTGGTCCGATTGCCGTCAAAAGTGGAAAGGGCCTTCTCGATCATTATCTTTTCCACATCACAAAGCGGCATGAGGGAAAGCCCGGAAGGCTGCGCCGAGCACTCTTCGAATCCCTGGTCCAGGATTACGTACTCCGGACTTAGCACAGGCGAGTCCGAAATCAGCACGGCACGCTGGACCACGTTTTGAAGTTCGCGGACGTTGCCCGGCCACGAATAGTCTTCCAGCCTTTTGAGCGATTCATGTGCAAAGGATCTGATTTTACCGCCGTTTTCGGCGCTGTATCGGGCAAGGAATGACTCGGCCAGCGGAACTATGTCGCCCGGCCGCTCTCTTAGGGGAGGAATTCTAAGCGGAATAACATTGAGACGGTAGTACAGGTCTTTTCGAAATTTTCCTTCCCTTACCTGTTCTTCGATCCTTATGTTGGTGGTGGCAATGACCCGGACGTCAACCGGCACCGGATATTTGCCGCCCAGCCGGTCCACTTCGCCTTCCTGCAGGACCCGCAGAAGCTTTGCCTGCAAGTGCAGCGGGATCTCGGTGACCTCATCGAGCAGAAGCGTCCCTGTGTGCGCCAACTCGAACTTGCCCTCCCTGTTTCTGACCGCTCCCGTAAAGGCCCCTTTTTCATACCCGAACAGTTCGCTTTCCAGGAGAGTTTCAGGAAGGGCGGCACAGTTTAGCGCTACAAAAGGGTTGTCTTTTCTGCCGCTATGGTTGTGAACGTATCGTGCAAACAGTTCCTTGCCGGTCCCACTTTCCCCTTGAATGAAAACGGTTGCATTGCTGGGGGCGATTTTTCCGGCAAGGGCCTTGATAGAGCGCATGCCCGGGTCCCCGGTGATTATCGGGTCGTCCTGGGCGTTAGGCATCACTTGCTGACCGGTTCGCTGTTTTGCCGCCTCGATGAGTTCGATTGCTTTTGTCAGGCGTTCCGGATCAAAAGGTTTGGTCCAGAAATCATAGGCCCCGCGTTTGACATTCTCGACGGCATCGTCGAGCTTTGGTTTGCGAGTGAGTACGATAACCGGTACAGGCGTCTCCAGGTTGCGGGCGGTTTCAAGAAAATCCGCGGTCTGGGCGGCGGCGCCATTCAAATGAAGAAGCACGAGCCCCGGGGATTCCTTTCGGAGCAGGTTCTTTGCCGATCTGGCCGAGTCTGTGAGAAAACATAGATGCCCCTGATCTCTTAGAAAAGAGGAAAGTTTTTGGGCATCGTTGGAATCGGTTTCAATCAGTAGTACGTTCATCAGTCGTCAGCAATCTGTCCAAAATTATACGGTGTTCCCACTCAGTCCTCAGTCCTCAGTCCTCAGTCCTCAGTCCCGCATTTAGTCCTGCTTCACCTGGCTCAAATCAATTGTATTGATCTGCTGCTGGGCCACCGGGCCCCAGAAGGGGTCTTCGCTCGCCTTGAGTTGGATCAAGCTCTGCATGGCTTTATCGGTCTGACCTGCCGCCATGTAAAGCTTTGAAAGCTCATACATAAGCCCATTTTTCCCATCTTCCCCGGAAACCTGAATTGCCTCATCCATCATCTCCGCCGCTTTAGAGAACTGCTTTTGTTCGGCTAAACACTTGCTCAGCGTCAGCATAGTCGAGCGACGGGTAACGGCATCGGCTGTTTGTTCCCGTTCCATCGCTTTTTGGAGAACGGGAACTGCTTCATCAAACTTTTTCGCCTTGTAGAGACAATTTCCGTAGGCCTCGTAGGAATCAGGGTCCTCCATCTCGAATTCTTTTCCCTTCAGAAGAGCTTTTGCAAAAGACTTTACAGCCTCGGCGTATTTCTGATCGCGATAGAAAATATGCCCGAGTATCTCGGATTTCTTAAGGTCAAACGCATCGCCCTGAACCAGTTTGCAATACTGGAAAGACCTGCCGCTGTCGTTTATGCGGAGCGCGTAAAGCGCGCAGCGCAGCAGCAGGTCACCTTCCTTTCTTTGGCCCTTTGCGATTAACTTGTCAAAGATTTCAAGCGCGTTCGAGTAAAGCTTCAACGATGAATAGCTTTCGGCAACCTGCTCAAGCGCGCCCGACGATTGGAACGAGTCGAACACGCGCCGATAATTTTCATACAACTGAGCCACCTTCATGAAATCTTTCTTCGAAAAGTATTGTCCTGCAAGAAGGCGGAGAATCTTCTCCCTAAGCTGCGAAGCCTCACCGGGGGATGAGCCGTCCTTTTTTACCGGAAAGGCCCCGTCCATCAGTTCCAGGCTGCGCGCCGGGTTGCCTTGCCTGATCTCGATCGCGGCAAGCTTCATTGAAAGGATTTTATGGAGGCTTGGGGAGAGATCTTTGCCGAGCAGATCGTTATAAATAGCGATAGCCTGGTCCGGCTTGTCCTTTTCCATCAACTCTGTCTGGCGCACATTACAGATCAGGTCCCCTTCGGAATCTTTGTAATATTTGCCTATAAATGAATATAACTTGCCGGCGGCGCCAAGATCTCCTTGGATCAGAAAAATTTCAGCCACCTTTGCCAGGACGACGTCCTGATCCGGGGCGCTTTCCTGGTAGTTTAGAAACCTTAGCAACCGTTCCCTCGCCTTATCCAAATTGCCGAGGGCAAACTGCGCCTCTCCGATGTAACGCTGAACATCGGGTTTTTTCGTGTAATAATCAGGTACCTGGCCGATACAGTATTCGAGCATCTCCAGGGCTTCCTTGTTCACCCCCAGAGTCAGGTACTCCCTGCCAAGCTCATAGTAGGCCGCAGCCTTGTCATCTTTTTCCGCCGCTTCGCGCAGTGCCCAGCGGAAAGCCTCCATGGCCTCCACGTAGGCCTGCTTCTTATTTAATATTTCCCCTATGCCCAGCCAGCAGCGGCACGCGACTGGATGGTCCGGCCATTCGGAGACCACCTGCCTGAACAGTTTATCCGCTTTTGCAAATTTTCCCATGACCATTTCGGCAAGCGCCGATCTATATATGGCTAACGGGGCAAGGGAACATCCAGGGCCTGCTTTCAACGCAACGGTGTATGCCTCGAATATTTCAGGAGCGCAAAGCACGAGGTTTCGAGAACAGTCTTCGAACATTGCGTTTGCGTTCGCGTAGAGGGAAAGCGTATTCGCGTCGGGTTCGACAAAGGCCCCGGGCTTCGAAGTGGACTCCACAGGGGGTGGACCGGATATATCTTTTGCCGATTGCGCAATGGCTAAACCGTTTTTGATCGGCGCAGAGGTTCGGGATCCGAAAAGCTCCGAAGTTTCCACTTTTTTTAGTTCGATTTGAGGCATTTTTGCCGGGGTTTTTTCAACGGAGGCCTCGGGTAAGCCGGAATCCGGGGCTTTTGCCTTGCCGGTTTGAGCGGACTGAGGTTCCGCTGTTTTTGCTGAAGGGGTCAGCTCCAATATCAGTTTGTATTCCCCGTTTTTCCCCGGTTGCACACTTGAAGAGACAGACGTGTTTTTCTGGCTGAACAAAACTTCGAAAAAGCTGCTCTCCCGCCTGAATTTGACCTCTTTTGCCGCCATCTTGCCGCCTTTGAAAACTTTATCGGGGAGCTTTGCAGTCATCTGTGAAAAGAAAACGGAAATTCCATCGGCGGACGGAGGGCCGATCTGCTTCGGCTTGGCCCCTTCAGCGTCAAAAATCAGACACGTCCGGTTTCCTTTAACCGAACACCGAATGCTCTTTATCCTGGTCTCCGATTTATCTTTCTCGGCAGCGCCGCACCGGGGCAGGGCAATGCCTGCGATTATGCAGCAGGCAAATAGAAGGCCGAGCAGGGTCTTGAGTTTACTCATCCGGATACAGCCGTTAATGTAATGGTTAACTGCGAACACTTGCTATTCCACGATCAAGGTGAGCAAGGGATATGCCAAAACAGTCGTCAGTGGCCTGTGGTCAGTCTTTAGAAAAATTGTTCCTTGCCGCCGCCGAAGGTTTGAGTAGCGAGCCCCGCCGGCGGTCCCACCGCCTGATTGACAGCATCCTTGTCCACTTCTTAAATTTATGATCGCAGGGCTGTGACGGTTTTCAGTCGTTGGGTTTCAATTCTGAGTTAACGGAAAACTCATAACTCGAAACTCAAAACTCTTCCGAGTCCGCACTGCTCGTCCAGCCTCGTCGAAAGGAGAAACAGATGAAAAAACTTATATTGACGCTTCTAGCGGTCCTGGGACTGCTGGGCTTCGTCGGAGTGACCGGTTCCTTTGCTGTTGCCCCGGAAAGTTGTGGAGACCAGGGTATATATGGTATGCAGCCGGCTTTGCCGGATATGGACACTGGCGCGGCCCATGACTTTAACTTCGGCGCTGGAGACGGTGCGAGTCCCTACCCCACTTATCAGCACCCCGGAAAGTAGGGCTGGATATACCTGTTGACTTACGGTTCCCTCTTATGTCAACAATACCGGATGGCGGCGCCAGGGAAGATTTGGCTTGCCCGCTGCCTGACTGCCGGCAAGGAAGGCGGCCCAACATTTGCCTTCGGGCAGGATTTCCGTTCATTTGCATGTCCACACTGGGGCTGGTTCCCGGCGGTAAAATCGGAGGATACACACATGGCAGCGATGAATACACGAGCGGAGCTGGAGAAAACCTATCGGGAGCGTGCTCTCAAGCTTTTCCCGAAGATCTGTGCAAAGTGTGGGCGCGAGTTCACAGGCAAGCGGCTTCGCGAGCTTACGGTTCATCACAAGGATCACAACCACAATAACAATCCCGCTGATGGCAGCAACTGGGAACTGCTGTGCCTTTTCTGCCATGACAACGAGCACTCCCGGTCCATGAACGGGGATTGGTATGACGAGGTGACACCGGGCGAGCAAAGAGAGGCGCCGGTTACGTTCAGTCCGTTTGCCGGACTCGATGCCTTGCTGAAGAAAAAGAAGTAGCCGCCACATGGCTTGAAATCATCTTTCCTTTTAAGATTCTTTTCCCACCATCAGGCATTTTTTCGGTGCCCTGCCAAAATTCAGGATATATTTCAACACCAAGATGCAAGATGCATGAAGATTATTGTGCAGTCATAGGCACGTTGTTCCGATACCTATTTTGAGATGGTTCTTCAATTGCGTGGAGCGGCGGAGATGGCTGAAAAGGAAATCGATCTTTGGGTAACGCGGCTTGTTCAAGCGAATATGCCCATTTTTACCCGCACTGTTGAGCGCGTTGCCGCAATGGCAAACAACGAGGAGAGTTCGCTTTCAGAACTTGCCTGGTCGATTCTTGAAGACCCGGCCCTCACCACGCAGGTGCTTAAATTGGCCAACAGCATATATTACAATCCCTACTCGAAGCGGATCAACACGGTTAGCCGGGCTGTAATGAGGCTGGGATCAGATACAGTAAAAGAGATATGCCTGACAATCTCGTTGATTGAGACCGTACTTTCCAGTCGGCACAAAGAAAAAGTGGCTTTAGAGATCGCAAGGGCATTTCACGCGGCCGTTCAGGCCAAAAAAATGGCAATCCGGCTCGATCTGGCCGAACCGGAGGAAGTTTTTATAGCGGCGCTCCTCACTCGTATCGGCAACATAGCCTTCTGGTGTTTTGCCGGGGAGGCCGGAGACAGGCTCGAGAGTGCTATGCTGTATGCCGAGCGCGAGGATAAGGCCGAGATGGAGGTCTTGGGATTCAAACTTGAACGGTTGACCCTGAGGCTCAGCCATGAATGGAAATTAAGTGACCTTCTTGAGCGCGCCTTGCAGAATAAGAACGGAACCGACCCCCTGGTCCACAGCGTAAGGCTCGGATATGCTGTTGCACAGGCATCTGAGAAAGGCTGGGATTGTCCTCAGATCATAGAAATTATTAAAGAAGCAGGTGATTTCCTCAGTCTTTCTGAGAAGGAGACGACCAAAACTCTACATGAATCAGCCAGGGACGCCGCTGAGATCACTGAATCCTGCGGAGCAAAATCAATCAGCCGCCTGGTTCCGCGTCCTGCAGAAGTATCGCCTCAATTACCAGTTCAGACCATAGAGATCAAGCCCACCGCTAAGATCACCGAATCCTGCGAAGCGAAAAAGAGCGGCCTGCTGATTCCCCGCCCTGTGGAAGCGACTTCTCCATTGCCCGGGCAAATCGCAGGAGACAGACAAAAATACCCGAAACCCGATCCCGGTGTACAACTGTGCAGCCTTCGCGACCTTTCGACCCTTGTGGCATCGGGAAGAGGAGATGTCAACATGGTGCTCTCGATTGTTTTGGAGGGCATCTATCGCGGAATAGGGATGGATAGGGTCATGTTTTCGTTGCTTACGCCCGACCGGCAGCATCTCAAGGGAAAGTACGGACTCGGGTGGACAGATGATGGCTATGTCGAGAGTTTCATCACCAGCGCAAATTCAGGGATGCTCAATATTTTCGGTTTCTTGCTAAACAACAGAAAGCCGATCTGGGTGCCCCAAAAACCGGACAATTTTATCAAACCGCTCCTGACGGAGGAGTTGTCAAAGCTAACTGGAGGCGGCCCGTTCTTTGCCATGCCGATTGCCATCAAAACAGTGGCGATAGGAATTATCTGCGCGGACAGAAGCCTGAGCGGCCTCGAACTGGATGAGGAAAGCTTTGAGAGCTTTGCTTTCTTTGGCCAGCAGGCCAATATGAGTCTGAGCTCGCTGGCCGGCGGCTGAACCTGGTGAAGAAGGCGACTCGCAATAGCCCCCCGGAAACGATAGACAGGTGAAATTGAAGCGAAGTCAATATATGTAGTCTATTATGGGTTGTGCGCC
>OMOE01000058.1 GCA_900290365.1 Syntrophobacter sp. SbD1
CCGTATGGCTCTTTCATCCACTACTCCTTGCCGGCTTTGACCGGCGCACTAATCGTTCACCGCCGGATGTAGAGGACGCAGAGAAAAATCAAAATCTTGGACAGGATTCACAGGATTCAAAAAACAACCGATTTTTAAAGCCGACTGCCAGTATATGTTAGCGGGGAAATTTTCGCTGCGGCTGTCTGACGGATCTCATCTTTTCGCGTCCTAATCCTGTCTAAAGCTTATTTTTGCGTACTCTGGTTGAACGATTACTTTATTTTTTGTTCTTCTCCTGGAATTTTGCTTTCAAAAGGTCCGCAAGAGTTCCCATCGGGCGATTTTCATTTACATATTTCGAAATGTCCGCTTCCGTTTCCTGCTGATCTTCGCCTCCCGCCAGTGACAGCGAAATGCGTTTATTTACCCCGTCAACATTATCGATCTTCACTTCAACAGTCTGGCCCTTAGCCAGTACCTCGTGCGGATGCTTGATCCTTTTTCCCGACCCCAGTCTTGAAATGTGCAGAAGACCTTCAATTCCAGGGGCCAGCGAGACAAAAGCGCCAAAATTGGTCAATCGGGTCACTTCTCCGCTGTGGCGCGATCCTTGGACAAAATCCTTCTCTACGCTCTCCCAGGGGTCCGGCAAGGCTTTTTTTAAACTAAAGGAGAGACGGTTGTTTTCCCAATCCAGCTTCAGGGCCACCACCTCGACTTCCTGGCCGGCCACCAACACTTCGTTTATGTCTTCCACCCGGTCCCAGCCGATTTCCGAAATGGGGATAAGCCCCTCTACCACGCCGATTTTCACGAAAGCTCCGAAATTATGAATGGAGCTGATAGTGCCCCTTACCCGGTCGCCTTCCCGCAAAAAGCCTTTTTGCTCATCCCTTTGCTTTTGACGCTCTTCTTCGAGCACCGCTCTATTGGACAAAACGATGTTTCGCCCTTTCTCATCGTATTGAGTTATCCGGAAGGAAAGATGGCTGCCCGGCAGATCTTTTGCGCTCACCTCACGTTGCAGTCCCATCTGTGAAAATGGACAAAAACCGCGCAGGCCTCCCGCTATCTTGATTTCAAAGCCGCCCTTGATCTCTTTTTCAACCAGGCCTTCCACGGGTATTCCGTTTGCCCATGCTTCCTCCAGGAAGTTCAGTCCGGCCTGGCCTCCACTAATCCTGGTGGTAAAACGCAATTCATTGTTATCCGACGACAGGAAATATGCTTCAAGCCAATCGCCTTCCCTTACCGAAAGGTTTCCTTCCTCATCGAGGAATTCCTTTGCTTCGAGATATCCTTCGCTCTTTCCACCCAAATCTATGAAGATCCATTCCGCCGAAATCTTAACGATCCGAGCCTTTATCTTCTTCCCCGGCTCAAACCGGGCAGGCTTCACAAGACTCTCCCGCAAAAGGTCCGCGAAACTTTCTTCTTCCATCATTTCTTCTTCTTTTTCATTTTCCTCATTCATGCATGACCCCCTAAAAGATTTTAAATTTGAGATTTGAGATTTTAGATTTTCTATTGCAAATTCAGACGCACAATTTCTGGTCGGGCGCGATTATCCAATCTAAAATTTAAAATCTAAAATCTAAAATTATCATCAATTCCTAATTGCTAATTGCTCTTTCACATAGTTGTAAATTCCCTCGATATCGTCAGCATCAAAATTCCTGAATTCGTGGTCGGCGCGAAACCAGGTGATCTGCCGTTTGGCGTAATGCCGGGTCCCGCGCTTTATCTCAAAGGCGGCCTCCTGAATCGAGATCGCGCCCGAAATGTGAGCAGCCATCTGCCTGTATCCGATCGACTGCATCGCTTTGAGCTCCGCCGAATAGCCCATGGAAAGCAGACCCCGCACTTCATCCTCCAAGCCCGCTTCAAGCATCCGGTCTACCCTTTGGTCAATCCGCTCATAGAGCACTTTTCTGTCCCGGTTGATAAAGACCTTTACCGCCGGGAAAAGCTCCTGCCTGAAGCCATGGGCTTTCTGCATGATGGATAACGGGACCCCCCCGATATAAAAGACCTCAAGTGCCCTGATAATTCGCTGCCGGTCGTTAGGGTGAATTTTGCCGGCAGATTCGGGGTCGATCCGCAAAAGATCGCAATAAAGCGCATCGAGACCCTTGGATTTTTCCTCGGCAATCAACCTTTGTTTTACTTCGGGGTCCGAAGAAGGCCCCTGACACAGGCCACGGGTGAGGACCCTCATGTAGAGGCCGGTCCCTCCCACAACCAGGGGGACCTTGCCGCGCTTCCCCATAACTTCAACTACCGGGCCGGCAATGTCCAGGTATCTTGCCGCATCGAAGGGCTCATCGGGGTCTGCCACGTCTATCAGGTGATGGGGGACTCTCCGGCGCTCTTCAGCCGTTGGTTTTGCGGTCCCGATTTCCATGCGGCGGTAAATCTGCATTGAATCGGCATTGACTATCTCGGCTGAAATCCGCGAGGCAAGTTCGATAGAAAGCGAAGTTTTGCCCGAGGCGGTAGGCCCGGCAAGAAGCACCAGGGGTATGCCCCCCTCAAATGCTGTTGGCTTTGGATTCTTACGCATCTGTACCGAGAGCTTATCTCTCACGTTGAATTGTCTGTGGTCACGAAGAACACGAAGGAGTCACGAAGTCCACAAAGAAAACCAATCCGGATAAACACCTTTGTGGCCTTTCGAACCTAAAAAGTGTGGTCGTACACGAAGAAGAGAAAGCACACGAAAACCCTTCTCATACAAGATCCCCGGCAATGATTTTCCTTCGTGCTCTCAAGATCGACCGTGGCCCCTCGAACAAATCGGCGCAATGCGGCCGGGTTGTCGATCGTGTATCCTTCGTGCTCTTCGTGACCAAAAAAGCATTCAAATCTAAAGTTAACAGCATTAGGTCTGGCCGTATCCAGACCATCCACGTTTATCCAGGCTGGTTACCTTTGTGGTCTTCGTGACTCCTTCGAGCTCTTCGTGACCCCAAAACCCGCTCAGCTCCTTTTGAAGAATCGGTAAATCTGCTCGTATCTCAACGTATATGAAAGCGGCCGGCCATGCGGGCACGTAAAAGGGGTATCGATCGAATCGAGCATTTGGAGCAGCCTTTTTATTTCTTCCGGTTTAAGCCTGCGCCCTGCCCTGACAGATGAGTGGCAGGAAGAAACCCTTGCAAGCCCGAGCAGGATTTCGCCCTCATTTGCCGGGCACTCCTCTTCTGCATACCGCAGGTAGTCGCGAAGTATTTCTTCGGGATTAAACTCGGACAAAGTCGCAGGTACTGCATGAATGGCGAAGCTGTCCCCACCGAAAGGCTCGATTTCAAATCCCAGATCGAGCAGGGAGGGCATTATGCTTTTGAGCAGCACGGCCTCTTTTGGCAAAAGGTCCACGATGGCCGGCCGGGTAAGCAACTGGGCCGCCTTCGTTTCCTTCCCGCTATTTTTGCTCTTCTCGCTTTTTTTGCTTTTCTCGCTAAGTGCGCTGAAAACTATCCTTTCATGGGCCGCGTGCTGGTCTATCAAAACAAGGCCGTCCGGCGCTTCGAGAAGAATGAACGAATTTGCAAGCTGCCCCAGCAAATTGAGGCTCGACCAGGCAAACGGCGCAGGATCGATATCGGCCCGGACTGCGGGACTCACCGGATTTTCAGACGGGATATCCCGGCCGCTCCAACCGGCCGCGTACTCTTGGCCGCGTGCGGTTGACTCCCCGGTCGGAAGTCCGCCGGATTTAGATGGTTCTATAGATTCAAGAGAATCGGAAATGATGCCCGGATCGGGTCTTATATTTCTTTGAACCGGCATTGGAGAACCGAAAGACGTTTGGCTTTCGCCTGCCCCCAAATTGGTTTTCACCTCGAAGGCGGCGCTTTCCCCGGGCCAGGTCCCGTATGATTTCGGACGAATAGCTGCAAGCGCCTCAAAAAGAGCGGTCCGCATACTCGATGTTGCTTCCCCGGGGTTTCTAAAGCGGATTTCTCTTTTTGCTGGATGAACGTTTACATCCACCTCCCCGGTGGGAACGGAGACAAAAATAACTGCAACCGGGTATTTTCCACGGGGAATGAGGGCCTCATAGGCCGTAAGCACAGCCCGTTGAAGAAGCCGGTCCCATACGGGCCTGCCGTTTACATAAAGAAAAAGGCTCTGGCTGTTCGTTCTCTGGATGTCGGGAGGAGCAACAAAGCCTGAAATCGACATGCCTTCCTTTTGAAAATCGATTGGAGCGAGCGACCTTGCAATATCGGCTCCCAGCACCTGTGCGACCCTTGGCAGCAATCCCTCGCACCTCGGATGGTCGTAGAGCACCTTTTCCTGGCTTTGGAGCTGCATATGGGTCCCGGGGTTCGCCAGAGAAATGCGCAAAAACTGGTCGGTTATGTAAGCCTGCTCGGTTTCCGCCTTGCGCAGGAACTTTCGCCTCGCCGGGAGGCAGTAAAAAAGGTCTCGCACGAGCACCTGCGTCCCTACGGGACACCCCTTTTCGCGAACGTCTTTAATAACTCCGGCTTCAACTTTTATCGATGTTCCGCAAAGGGCCTCAGGCTCACGAGTACTCAACTCAAATCGGCTTACAGCCGCAATCGACGGGATCGCTTCTCCGCGAAATCCAAGCGAAGATATCGAATCGAGGTCCCGGGCAGAACTGATCTTGCTTGTCGCGTGCCTCTCAAGCGACAAGAGCGCATCTTCGCCGCTCATCCCGCACCCGTTGTCAACGACGCGAATTTCCCGGCGTCCTCCCTCGATCAGGCTTATGAAAATCCTGGAACTCTTAGCATCGATGCTGTTTTCAATGAGTTCCTTGACCACTGCCGCAGGACGTTCGACAACCTCGCCCGCGGCGATCTGATTGCACAAAATATCGGGTAAAATCGCGATCTTGCCCACCCGTTTCTCCAGGGACTCAAGCCTATTGACAGAAAACTCTCATTCCAGTACTAACAAAGGCACAGGTATAGACTTTACGTATCATAGCCTATAATCTCCAGGCAAAAACAGGACCTGGGTTTTTTTTCAACAAATAGAGCAGGCCACTATGGATTCAAATCCCTATCAGCCGCTGGTAAACCTTCTGTCCAACATACTGGAAGCTTATACCACAGCTTTTTTCATTTTCGATGAAAGAAACCGCCGGTTAAATCTTGCGGCCATGCAGAGCCTGAGCAAGTTCATTCCCCCCCGGATTTCCCTGCCCCTGGAAGGCAGCGGCATAATTTCCCAGGTGCTCAAGGCTGGTCAGAGCATTCATCTGGACAAGCTGCACGAAGCCACCTCATCGATCCCCCTGACCCTGCCCTTTTACCGTGAAGGCGAATCGCACATAAAGGGGCTCTATGCAGTACCGGTTGCAGGCGGATCGGGAATCCTCTACGTCGATACCAAATACGGCTGGGGATTTAACGATAAGCAGCAAAAATGGATAAAGGAGTTCGCCGAGCTTCTCGGAGGGCTTTTGAAAAGCCGCGAAGCGCAGGGGCGAAACAAAAATTACGCCAGGATGTTCGAAGTCTTGAACAGGCTCGATGAAGTCGCCTTCAAGGGCTGCGCTCTTGACTCCTATTGTGGAATGTTCACAACCGAGTGGTCGCAGATACTTGGCATGGACTATGGTTTTCTGGTTTTGAAAGGACCTGAAAAGAAAAATTACCGGCTTCTGGGCTGTACGGCAAATGCGCCCAGAGGTCTTGTCGATCAAAGCTTTCCCGCAAAGCAGGGCCTGGTCGGCTGGGTGCTCCAGAATCAAAAAAATCTTCTCATAATTCGACTCAATCCCGACACGCCGGACCACTACCTGTTTTCCCCCGGCGAAAACCTTCCCCATCATGGCACGGTCTGGGGAATGCGCGGCCAAACCTCACTGGGATATGAACTCGGCCTTGTTTTCCTCTCCAGAGAGGTAATCGAGTGGAACCCCGAATCGGAGCGCGCCGTAGGGCATGCCTTTCATTTCCTTCTGCTCCTGCTCGAACAGATCTATTACAAGGAAGAAAACGAAGCCCTGCACTCCTACGATATCTGCACGGGTCTTTTCAGCGCTCCGGCGTTCGAATCAAGAGTCGAAGGCCTGTTTCACGCCTCCATGCAGTCCAACGCTCCCTTTGCCCTTGGACTCATTCAGTTTGAACCCTGGCAGATACTTGCCACCAAGGTCCTGCCCAAAAAGATCAGGCAACTGCAGTGCGAACTTGCAACATCTCTTTGCAACGCCCTGCCTGCCGGGGTCCTGGTCGGGCAGCTGGCACAGAACCGCTTTGGCGTTTTGTTTGCCGAAACCACTGTCCAGGAGGCCGAAAGCATACTTGCCGAACTTGCAGACTTTGGCAAGACAGCTCTTAAAGGAGTCAAGGGAATCAAACTCCACCCTTATATCTCTTCAGCCGGTTTTCCTCAGGATGCGGCAAAAATTGAAGAACTCTGGCCCCTGGTGAGCCAACGGCTCTTTTCAGCTTTCGGTCTAAAACCCGAAAGGACCGTCTCATAAACTGTTGGAAAGAATCAAATAGAAGGGTCATATATGTTTGGATGGCTTTTTTCATGTTTTTCAAAAGACCTGGCAATGGACCTTGGAACGGCCAACACGCTCATCTACATGCGGGGCAAAGGGGTCGTTTTGAACGAACCATCTGTTGTGGCCATAAACCAGGATACCCACCAGGTCATTGCTGTGGGGCAGGAAGCAAGAAACATGATCGGAAGGCATGGCCAAAAAATAGTAACCATCCGGCCGCTCAAAGACGGCGTGATCGCCGACTTCGAGGTGACGGCGGTCATGATCAAGTATTTTCTTTCCAAGGTTTTGAACAAGCGCCAGATCTTTCGCCCGCGGCTTGTGGTAGCGGTCCCCACCGGGATCACTTCGGTTGAAAAAAGGGCCGTAATCGAGGCCGCCGAACAGGCAGGGGCTAAATACATACACCTGGTCGAAGAACCGATGGCCGCCGCCATAGGCGCAGGACTGCCCATTGACCTGCCCCATGGGAACATGGTGGTGGACATCGGGGGGGGAACCACCGAGGTTGCCGTAATCTCCATGTTCGCCGTGGCCTACAGCGAATCGGTCCGGGTGGCCGGAGATGAAGCCAACGAGGCCATTTTGCGCTACATACAGCGGGAACGTCAGATGATAATAAGCGAGGTGACCGCGGAATCGATTAAAATGAGGATAGGTTCTGCCGTTGCTTCAGAAAAACCGGAATCGATCGAAATTACGGGCAAGGAGATTATATCGGGAATACCCAAGACTTTCACCATCAGCGATGCGGAAATCAGGGAAGCGATCAAGGAACCGGTGGACGCAATCGTCGAAGCGGTGCGAAGAGCCCTTGAGAAGACCCCTCCCGACCTTGCCGCCGATATTCACGACCACGGCTTCTGGCTCGCGGGCGGAGGAGCGCTCCTCAAAGGACTCGATAAACTTCTTGCCAAGCATACGAGCCTTAAAGTCAATATCGCCGATGACCCGCTTACCGCCGTCGCCAGGGGCGCCGGCTCGGTGATCGAACATGTGGAATTCTACAGAAACGTTTTTATAAATTAACTCAATGGCAGATATAATCGACTTATCATCCAGGTTTAAATCGGGAAAAAACTTGATAGTCATTTCTCCGCTTGAGTTTCGAAAAGGGGAATGGCTGTCGGGAAGTGCGATTCTGTGCACGCGGGAAGAATCTGAAAAACTGGAAGCCCAGCGCCGGAAGACGCCCTCGGATAAGCCCCCCATAACACTTGTTCCGGATCATATTACCCTGGACGGCGGCTATCACTACACATGCCTTTCGCTTTTCAAATTTCGGGAAGATGAAAAGCGGATGCGCAGACTTTACCGGCTGGCCGGACTCATGGAATGCATTACCAGGGCGCCCTCCCCTGTTTTGCGAACCGACCTGGTGAGAAGGTTTTTTAAGATCATAAACGAGGAACGCGAAAAACTCGATGTTTCATGGAAGGGAAATGTCCGGCGTTTTCTGCTTCCGCTCCGCACCGAACATTATCATCCCGCCGTCTTTATAGACACCGTCAGCAGCGCTCAGTCTCTAAAGGAACTGTTAGCCGGAATAGAAACGGAAACAAACTCCCAGTTTGACATTCTCGCGGCAAGCTACGTAATCTACGTGCCCGGATCATTTCATAAGCTTTAGACAGGATTAACAGGATTAGGACTCGAAAGGATGAGATCCGTCAGACAGCCGCAGCGAAAATTCCCTGCTAACATAGACTGGCAGTCGGCTTTAAAAATCGGTCGTTTTTGAATCCTGTTAATCCTGTTAATCCTGTCCAAGAGAGCCTCTTGCAAAACTCCATTTTAAGGGGTTTGCGGGCTGGAAGCCCTCGCCTGGGAGCGCGGGCTTCCAGCCCGCAAAGTAGATCCCGGACATTTTGCAAGAGGCTCAAGATTTTGATTTTTCTCTGCGTCCTCTATATCAGGCGGTGAACGATTACGAAAAAAATAAATAAAACCGCCTTCATAGGCGTCGACCTCGGAGGGACGAACCTGAGGTCCGCCCTGGTGGGCCATTCCGGGAAAATCCTTGAATTTCGCATGTCCGTGGTGCAGCTTGACCACGGGCCCGAGTCGATTTCGAATGTATTGCTCGCACAGTGCAGGACTTTGGCCGATTCGGCGGCAAAGATGGGGCTCGAGGTCGGGGCAATAGGCCTTGGAGTCGCCGGAAAAATCGACGGCTCCTCCGGCACGGTGATTTTTTCTCCAAATCTTCCGGTTCTCAATGGATACCCACTGGCGAAAAACCTTCAGCAGAACATGGCAATCCCTGTGTGCATGGAAAACGATGCAAAAGTCTTCGGTCTTGGAGAGAGCTGGGCAGGGGCCGCCAGGGGAATTCGAAACTGGGTCGGAATAGTTCTTGGCACAGGCGCCGGCGGCTGCCTGTTTCTGGGCGGCAAACTGTGGCAAGGAGACTGCCTGGGGTTTTCGGCGGAGATCGGCCACATGATCGTCGAGCCTGGAGGGCCTGATTGCCCCTGTGGATCGAAAGGATGCCTGGAGGCGTTTGCATCGGCCCGCGCGCTTGTTTCAGGCGCAAAAAAAGCCCTTCGGAGCCAGGGGATAAAAGAAGGCCTGCTCCATGAGTGCGAAATGGAGGGCAAACTCAGCGCTGAGTCGATTTATGATTGCGCCAAAAGAGGGGACCCCACGGCGCTTGCCCTGTTCGACAAGATGGGCTGGGCGCTCGGGCTTTGTCTTGCAAACCTCTTCTCAGCCCTGGGAATAAGGTGCGCGCTAATAGGAGGAGGAGTAAGTTCGGCCTGGGACCTTTTCATAGGCCCTCTTCAAAAAAGCCTGGCTCAAAACTCTTCGATGCTCGATCCCGGTTCCGCGCTAATTTTGCGAAGCAGCCTGGGCAATGACGCAGCCCTGATCGGAGCTGCGCTCCTGAGCCGCAAAGGCAGGCGGGTGGCTTAAGAGCAAGCTTTTGGGTCACGAAGAACACGAAGGAGGCACGAAGAGCATGAAGAAATTGAAAAATAAACCGTATCGATTTCAATAGCTTTCCTTCGTGTCACTTCGTGTGACCTTCGCACTACTATCCTTCGTTTTCTTGTTTTTTGTGCAACGTTTTATCCGCAAGCTGCCGTTTTCTCCGCGATCTCAGCCTTCTCCGCTGCCAGTCTAAATACCTCCGTATAGCCGGGTCGTCGTATACGCAACGCTTTGGGTTTTACTTCTTTATTCATTGTTTCAAAACCTCTGCGCCCTCTGCGTCTCTGCGGTGAAGCCTTTGTCTTCGGTTGCGGCTGTGCTGCTCCAGGTTCTTCGTGACCAAGTTTCGCACCTTTGCGTGAGATTAAAACCGGATCAGGTTTGCTCCGTAATTTAACCCTCCGCCGAAGGCGACTGTGACCACCAGGCTGCCCTCGCGGATCATTTTGCACTCAATCGCCTCGTCCATCGCTATTATGACCGACGCGCTGGCCGTGTTTCCGTACCGGTCCAGATTTACGAAGAACTTCTCGAACGGGATGTTAAGGGTCGATGATAATTCCTTCAGTATATTTATGTTCGCCTGATGGCAGAGGAAGCAATCGACGTCGTCCAGAGAAATTCCGGTTTCTCCGGCCAATCTCACGATGATCTCGGGCCCCCTCTTCATGGCGAACTCTTTTATGGCTCGCCCATTCATTTTCAGATAAACCGAGTTCGGATGGGGAAGCCTTTTGAACGGGATCATGGTCCCGCCTCCGAAAACTCCCACTTCTTCACACAGGTGACCGTCCGACCCGAGGCATGAGTGCATGATGCCTTTGTCGCCGTCGCCCGCCTGGAACAGGATTGCCCCGGCTCCGTCTCCGAAGTAGGGGGCTGTGCTGAAGTCGTTGGGATTTAGTATCTTGGAATACATTTCGGCGGCAATGAACAAAATGTTGTCGAATCTTCCGGACCTTATCAGGGCATCGGCCATGCAAATGCCGTAAGTACTGCCTGCGCAGACCGAATTCATATCGAAGGCAAAAGCCTGAGGCGCTCCCAGGCCGGCTTGCGTGCGGGTGGCTGTAGGTGGCTGTACGCGGTCCGGAGATGAGGTTGAAAGCACTATGCCTTGCAGCTTTTCGGGGGGAAAATCTGCTTTCTTAAGACACGCGCGCCCGGCTTCAATGGCCAGATCGCTAGTACATGCCTCCTCGGGCGCGATCCTTCGGGAAAGGACCCCCGTCTTAACCGCTATGCGCGGCCGTGAGTCTTCCGGAAACTGAGTCAGGTCTTCATTGAACACCACTTTGTCCGGCAAATAGCTGCCTGTAGCCTTGATAACTGTATTTTTCATATGAGTGGCCGTCCTTTGGTAAGATTTCTTGTGAAAAGCGCAAAAAGCTCAGCCGGAAGGGCCCCTGGATGATGTTCGAAAACAAGCCGGACAAGGATTTCAAGTTAAAGACGAATGGAGTTTCGAGTCGATTGGGATAAGTTGCCGGGTCCCATTGTCAGATAGGCCAATTTTATACAGGGACAACCGCTAATCAATGGGGGAAAGACTGTATTTGGCTATACGGTGTGCTCTACAAGATCTCCGACTCGATCACGGCGCAGGAATCGTCGGCGAAGGGAAAAAGGCAGCCCGTATCGAGGCTTCCGATATAGCTGTTTATATCCGTGATGCCCTCCACTTTTAAGAAACGTTCTATTCCCTCGATTATTTCGACCGTTGAGGCCGGATTTATGAAATTGGCAGTCCCCACCTGGACGGCGCAGGCCCCGATCAGCAAAAACTCAAGGGCGTCGGTTGCGCTCATGATCCCGCCTATTCCTATTACCGGGCAGTCGACTGCCCGTACAACCTCATAGACGCACCGAAGAGCCACCGGCTTCACGGCCGGCCCGGACAGCCCTCCGAAAATATTGGCCAACCGCGGTCTTCTTGAAAAAATATCCACAGCCATGGCGGCCACTGTGTTTATGCAGGATATTAAATCGCTTCCGGCGCCCCGGGCGGCTTTGGCGATCTCCGAGATGCTGGTGACATTGGGCGTAAGCTTTGTAATTACCGGCAGGACCGTAGCGCGCCTTACGGCTTCAACTACCTTCGAGGTCATTGCGGGATCGGTCCCGAAAACCATGCCGCCTTTCTTAACGTTGGGGCAGCTCACGTTTATCTCGATTGCGGCTATGCCGGGCGCCCCTTCCAGCCGGGCAGCAAGTTCACCGTATTCCTCGATCGTGTTTCCGAAGATATTTACGATCACCGGAACGCCAAGATCCCGCAAAAAAGGCAGCTTTATCGATAAGAACCTCTCGACCCCAACATTTTCAAGGCCTATGGCGTTTAGCATCCCGGCAGGCGTCTCAACCAGGCGGGGGGGAGGGTTTCCGGCGCGGGGCGTAAGCGAAATGCCCTTTACCACAACGGCCCCCAGGCGGCGCAGGTCTAAAAAGCTCGAATATTCCTCGCCGTAGCCAAACGTGCCGGATGCGCTCATAACCGGGTTTTTAAGGCGCAACGGCCCTAGTTGAACACCCAGGTCGGGGGAGGCATCTGCTGAACCAGGATTTTGTTCCATTTTATAGATCCCGCCGAAAAGATTGGACCGTCTTCGCACACGTGAACGAAACGCTCGGATTGCGGCTCACCGGGTGTTTGGGCCGGCAGGGCGCACCCAAGGCAGGCCCCGATTCCGCAGGCCATGAGCGATTCCATCGAAAGCTGTGCAAGCACGTCGTTTGAGATCGCCCACCTCGCTACGTGATACTGCATGGCGAGCGGTCCGCATGAATAAACCTCGTGTGGCCGACGTAGCAAAAGATCTTCTTCGGCCGTAAGCTCTTCAACCATTTGAGTAATGCGCCCATGAAAGCCGAAGCTGCCGTCGTCTGTTGCAAAATGGACGCGGATTCCGATGGCGCGTGTGAAATCTTCGGGCAAAAGCTCTGCCGCCGTGCGGGCGCCGTAGAAGAGGCGCAAATTTTCCAATCCCTTTGCCCCTCGATCCGATATCACCTGCGCTATCAGTTCCAAAAGAGGCGCTATCCCTATCCCGCCGGCAATGAAGGCCAGGGCGGCGGTTTTTTCAATCGGGAGTTCGAACCCGTTTCCAAGAGGGCCCACAAGGCTTACGCTAGATCCCGGCAAAAGTTGCGACATGAGCCACGTGCCGCGGCCGACAACCCGGTAGAGGATTTCGAACTCTCCATCTTCGGGATATATACGGCTAAAGGAAAAAGGCCGGCGCAAAAGAGGGTCCGTCCCCTCGCGGAGTCGAACCATCACAAACTGCCCGCACCGGGCCGCACCGGAAATTTCGGGCGAATGCAGCCGAAGCCGCAATATCTGTCCGGAAATCCTTTCCTGGCTAATTATTCGGGCTTGTTCGATTATCTTGGCCAAAACCAGCTCCTGGAAATTTTAGATTTGAGATTTGAGATTTGAGATTTATTGATCGCCGAATTTCCGGTCAGGACTCGATAATCCAATCCAAAATCTAAAATCTAAAATCAAAAATCTAAAATCTAAAATTATCGGTCCATCCTATCACCGAGGCCATTCGGCCTGTCTGGTGCTCGGCCCGGTAGGAGAAATAGTCCGCCTTTTCGCAGACGGTGCACCTGCCTGCGATCTCGATATTATGATCGGCAATCCCTGCCGCATTCAACTGTTCCCGCGTGATGGCCCAAAAGTCGAAATATTTAGGGCGAACCTGAAAGGACCACAACTTTTCAGGCAACTCCTTTGCGTAGTTGACAAATTCGGCGCAGCAGGGGCCAAGGGACGGCGATACCGCAGCTAAGGTCTCCGCCGGATTGAGGCCAAACCGGTCCTTCAGCAAATCAACGGTTTTCCCGGCGATGTTTTGGACGCTTCCGCGCCAACCGCTGTGGATATTGGCAATTATGCGGCTTTTCGGGTCGACCAGCAAAATGGACTGGCAATCCGCAATCTTGATAAGAAGTCCGAGGCCGGCGATGTTGGCGGCAAGCGCGTCCGCCGGAGGAGCGACAAGCGCGTGCGGGTGCGGTTCGAGTTGCCCAACGGAGTCTTTATCTATAAAATTTACTAAATCGCCGTGCGTCTGCCGGCTTGAAACGAGCCTTCCCAGTCCGCAAACCTTCTTTATGCGGGAAATGTTTTCCAGCACGGCATCAGGCGAGTCGCCGTTTCTCCAGGCCACGTTAAGGCTGTCGTAGGGCGGAAGGCTCACCCCCCCATGCCTGGCAAACACCCCATGGACCAGTCCGGGAACGGCGGAAAGGTTTTTGAAGGTAAGCCGCGAAGGGCCTTGATTGGTACGGTCTTGCTTCATCGAACTTTGTCCTGTGGGCCGTGAGAGACTTAGACAGGATTAACAGGATTTACAGGATTAAAAATAAAGAAAAACCTACAACTTTTGTTAATCCTGTCCAAGTCTTTTTTAGTTGCGGCCGAAGGCCGCGCTGTGTCCTCCGTACCACTATCCTTCGTTTGCTTCTTTTTTGTGCAACGTTTTATCCCCAAGCTGCCGTTTTCTCTGCGATCTCAGCCTTCTCTCAAGATCGACCGTGCGTCCTCACGCGTCCTCACAGAAGATCGGACGCCAAGCTTGAAGCATTGAAACGCGCTCAGCAATGGCTAACGCGAAGTCCGAACGAAGTGAGGGCTTAAGATCGGACGCCG
>OMOE01000050.1 GCA_900290365.1 Syntrophobacter sp. SbD1
CTATAAAATCGAATCATTAGCTGCCTAGGGGACGTTCGTTGCCCCCTGAAGTTTCACAAGAGCATCTTCAAACGTTTCTGGACCCCGGCCTTCCGCCGGGGTGACGGTCTTATTGAGTTTTACAAGAGGCCCCATTGTTTTTGGGTTCTTTCCTGACCACTAGCCACTGATCTTATCATAACCTAACCCAGACAAGCCGGAACCAAAAAGGTTCACCGCAGCAACTCAAGGCCCGCTGGACACCAAGCGTATCTTTAAAGGGACGCGCAGGCGGGATTTTCAGTGGGTGGCCCGGATACTTGTTATCCGGGGCGCGAAGCGCCCAGAGGTCCAGCTAATGGTCATGCGGTCGGATCGCGGAAATCAGAAAAGGCGCCCCAATCACCCCTCTTTTCTAAAGTGGATGTTTTTTTCCCTTTTACTTTTGCCTTGCGCTAGACGGCGGTCTCACCGCTCTCGGCCTTTTTATAGACCCGCATCACCAGGTTCTTCTTCGCGGCTTCGCGCCTTCGCGTGAGCATAAACCAACTCAGCCTTTTTATAGACCCTCATCACCGGCGATACCCCCGCATGATATGCAAGAATGGCGGGGCTTTCTCCATCCAACAGGATAAAATCGGCGTTCTTGCCCACGTCCAGACTTCCCGCCTGTTCTGCCATACCGATGGAATAAGCTGCATTTAGAGTCGATGCGACGAGGGCTTCAGAAATTGAGAGGCGCATGCCCAGAACGGCAAGTCCGAACACGAAGGGCATCGACTCCGTATAACTGGTACCCGGATTGCAATCGGTGCCGATGGCCACGGGCAGGCCCAGTTTCACCATCTCCCGGGCCGGTGCAAATTCCTTTTGCATGCTATAGGCGGTGGCGGGAAGAAGAATGCCGATTACCCCGGCCCGGGCCATGGCCCGGATGTTCTCGCCGGTTGAACTCAGAAGGTGTTCGGCGGAGATTGCACGCAACTCGGCGGCTAAAGCCGCGCCGCCCAGATCGTGGACCTCATCGGCATGGATCTTGACCCCCATCCCGGCTTTGCGGGCTGCCTCCAGGATTCGGCGGCCCTGGTCCACTGAAAATACGCCCTTTTCACAAAACAGATCGCAAAAGCGGGCTATGGCCTGCTGTGCGATAGCGGGAATCATCTCGTCGATGATAAGGGCTGCGTATTCATCGGCGGCCCCGGCATATTCTCCCGGTATCGCGTGAGCGCCCATAAACGTGGGGACCACATCGAGGGGCAGGTCGCGCCCGATGCGCTCGATCACCCGGAGCATCTTGAGCTCCGATTGGGTATCCAGCCCGTACCCGCTTTTGATCTCCAGGGTTGTCGTCCCGAAGCTGAGTGCCGCCAGTGCATGTCCGCGGCAGACGGAATAGAGTTCAGCCTCTGAAGCCCCTCTTACGGAACGCACCGAAGAAAGAATGCCTCCTCCCCGTTCGAGTATTTCAAGGTAATTCATTCCTTCCAGGCGCTGGATGAATTCTTCCTCCCTGAGACTTGCAAAACACATGTGGGTGTGAGGATCGACAAAGCCGGGAACAATGCAGCGCCCAAGACAGTCGATCTCCTCGTCCGGATGAGCAGGGGCAATTGACGCCAATACCGACCGCTCATCCCCCACAGCAGCTATCTTGCCGTCCTTCGTGAAGATAGCCCCTTTTTCGAAGCGGTTCACCTCTGCCTGGCGCATGCCGCAAAGCGGCGATCCTTTATCGGCCGGAGTATATATTGACGCATTCCTGAAAAGTTTTCGAACCATAGCCGCCCCCGGCGGAGGACTGAGGACTGAGGACTGAGTGGAAAAGCTCCGCACCACAGTAACGGTCCTCAGCATGTTTTTCAACTCAGTCCTCAGTCCTCAGTCCTGTATTTATCATCGGAAGTTTGACTCCCCGCTCGCCTGCAATCTCCACAGCGCGCTCATAGCCTGCATCCGCATGCCTGATGATGCCTGTTGCCGGATCGTTTCGAAGTACGCTCAAAGCCCGAAGCTCTCCCTGGTCGGTCCCGTCGACAACCGTTACCTGCCCGGCGTGCAGGGCGTAGCCTATTCCCACGCCGCCTCCATCATGGAAAGAGACCCAGCTCGCCCCTGAAGCGACATTGACCATGGCGTTCAAAATGGCCCAGTCGGCCACTATATCCGAACCATCCCTCATTGCTTCAGACTCACGGTTCGGGGAGGCAACGGAACCACAGTCAAGGTGGTCCCGGCCAATGACTATCGGCGCCTTTACCTTTCCGCTGCGGACGAGGTCATTGAAAATTTTTCCGGCTTTATCCCGCTCGCCGTAACCAAGCCAACAGATACGGGCCGGGAGCCCCATATGAGCAACCCTTTGCTCGGCCAGCCTTAGCCAGCGGACCATCCGATCCTTGTGTGGGAAGGCCTCGATCAGGGCGTTATCGGTAACCGCTATATCCTGGGGATCTCCTGAGAGGGCTGCCCATCGAAACGGGCCTTCCCCTTCGCAGAAAAGCGGTCGAATGTATTCCGGAACAAATCCGGGGTAGTCGAAGGCATCTTTGACGCCCATCCTAAACGCCTGCGCCCGCAGATTGTTTCCGTAGTCAAAGGCCACCGCGCCTCGTCTGCGCATCTCCAGGATGGCCCGGCAGTGAACGGCCATCGAATGCAGGGCCATGCCGGCGCAGCGCGCAGGATCGGACTTTCGAAGTTTCATGGCTTCTTCATATGCAACCCCTGCCGGCACGTATCCGTTCAGTTCGTCGTGCGCGCTGGTCTGGTCGGTAACCACATCGGGGATAAAACCCATTTCGACCATTTTGGGGAGCGCCTCCGCCGCATTGCCTAGAAGTCCGACCGAAAGGGGTTGCCCTCTTTGCGCGGCAGCCCTACTCATCCGTACGGCTTCCTCAATGTCCCCGGTCATAGTATCCAGATAACGGGTTGTAAGCCGGCGCTCGATTCTGGCCCGATCAACCTCGACGCACACCATGACGCCCTCGTTCAAGCTCACCGCAAGCGGCTGAGCGCCTCCCATTCCGCCAAGGCCGCCGCTCACCACGATCTTTCCCCGGAGCGTAGCGCCCCAGTGCTTTTTAGCCAAAGAGGCAAGCGTCTCATAAGTTCCTTGAAGGATACCTTGCGTTCCGATGTAGATCCAGGACCCGGCAGTCATTTGGCCATACATCATGAGCCCCTTTTTCTCCAACTCGTTGAAGTGTTCCCAATCCGCCCACCGGGGCACAAGGTTCGAGTTCGCGATCAAAACGCGCGGCGCCCAGCTGTGTGTTGTCAGGATTCCCACAGGTTTGCCCGATTGAACCAGCAGGGTCTCATTGTTTTCCAGGTCCAGCAGGCTGCGAACTATGGCGTCGAAGCAGTCCCAGTTTCTGGCCGCCCGTCCGGTCCCGCCGTATACGATCAGTTCATCGGGCTTTTCACCGCACTCGGGGTCCAGGTTGTTGCACAGCATCCTGAGGGCCGCTTCCTGTTGCCATCCCTTGCAGTGGAGCTGCGGACCCCGAGGGGCACGGACCGGACGCGCCCTTCCACACCCGATCTGAAGTTGCTCCAAAAGCCGTTTCCTGTGAGATGTATTCATCCTTGAACCCCCAATCTCGGACGAGCCGGAACCAAAAAGGTCACGAAGAACGCGAAGGTACACGAAGTTACGCGAAGGGAAATAATTTGAAATTGATACAATCTATTTTGCAATTTCTTCATGCTCTTCGTGCCTCCTTCGTGTTCTTCGTGACCAAAAAGTTCTTTTTCTGTAGTGACTTTACAAGGTTAATCCCATGCTCGAATACAGAGAACCATGAAGCACACGAAGATTTCCTGCCATAAAAAGCACAAATTTAAGACTTAAGATCCTAAGAAATGTGGAAAGTCTCCATACTCCGAAAGGTTTACATTCAATCCACCGCCCCATATATTCAGATCATGGATAAAATCATCGACTTTCTTCAGGGGCAACAAGATGAAATGCTGTTGCTTCTCGCGCGTCTTGTCAATATTGACAGCGGAACTTTCTGCAAGGAAGGCGTCGATGAGTGCGGCCAAATCATAGCCGGGGAACTGGAGGAACTCGGGTTTAAAACTCTGAGCGTTGCGGAGCCGGACTGCGGAGATCATCTACGGGCGGAACGGCCCGGAAAGGGCGACAAGACCCTTTTTCTTTCTGCTCATCTCGATACGGTTTTTCCTTGCGGGACCGCAGCCGAAAACCCTTTCCGGATGGAAGGCGGACTGGCCTATGGACCGGGCGTGGGCGATATCAAGGGCGGCATCGTAGAAATGCTCTATGCCTTAAAAGCTCTTCAGGTCTTTAACATCGAAACGCCCCCGCTGATCATATTTTTGACAGGCGATGAGGAGATTGGGAGCATCAGGGGCCGCGCTCACATTGAAGAAATTGCCCGCCTATCCTCCTGGGTGCTTGTCATGGAGCCGTCATCCAAACCGGGATCGGTTGGAATTCGCAGGTGGGGACTGGGTTCCTTCAAACTCGCAATCCACGGCAAAGCCGCCCACGTGCTAAAGCCTGATTCCGATGGAGTAAACGCATGCCGTGAACTCGCCTTGAAAATCCTTGCCCTCGAATCTTTGAGCGATCCCGTATCCGGAGTCAAAGTCTCGGTGAATCTGGTCAGCGGGGGCCGCTCTCGGCAGGTCACAGCAGCCGAAGCCCGGGCCGTCATAGACGTTCGCGTCCGGCATTTGGCGCAGATGGATCACACAGAGGCCATGGTGAAGGCGGTCGCCGGCCGCCCGATTATTCCCGGCATCCAAATAGAGATTGAAGGCAAGCTGACCCGGCCTCCCCTGGAACCAAATCCGGGTTCCGAGGCGCTCCTGAGGCTGGCAAAGGAAGAAGCGGGCAAAATGGGCGTCATTTTGCATCCGATCGAGGAATACGGGGGTTCGGACGGGTGTTTTACCGCTGCAATGGGAGTGGCCACTTTGGACGGCCTGGGGCCCCTTACTTATGACATGTGCGGCGACCGGGAACGAATCGAAATTGCGAGCCTGGCGCCTCGAACTGCTCTTTTGGCCCGCATTATTGCTAAAACAGCGGACGACGTTGAATTTTAGATTTTAGATTTTAGATTTTAGATTTTAGATTTTTAAAATCTGCAATCTGCAATCTAAAATCTAAAATCACGACACTACTTCGATTCCATGCTTTTCCAGGTCCGAAACGATTTCCTTTATGTCGGTCTTTTTGAGCCTAAGTGAATAGGCGTAATCCGTCCCTTCCTTGGCAGGCAGATGACAGAGGCTGATAATTTCGCCTCCATGCTGCCTTACGATGCGCGTTATCTCCGGAAGCGGGCTGGGTGAGCCGGAAACCCTTATGTCCAATCGAGTCGATTCAGTGAAGAGTCCCAGGAAGTTGATGAACGCCCCAAGAATGTCCGCCACGGTTACTACGCCGACCAGCATATCATTTTCAACGATGGGCAGGCCGCCGATTCGTTTATCGAGCAAAATCCGCGCGGCCTCCTCGAGTGGCATGCCGGGATTGATCGTAAAGGGTCTTCGGATCATCACGTCTTCGATAGTCAGATCTTCGAGCATCGACGCGATGAGCACCCCCCGCAAATCCGTGTCCGTAATCCACCCGATCAGATTCATCGGCTTTTCCACCACGGGCAGATGCCGGATGGATCGATGCTTCATCAGGGCCAGAGCTTCCTGAATCGAGGCATCCTTTCCAATCGTCACAAGATCGGTTGACATCCAGTTGCGTACCATCAAGCGGGTCTCTCCTCGGGCGGAAAGAAAGTTTCCAATTCGGGAAGGAGGCATTTTTAGTTCTGGCCAGGAAATCAAGTGGTTGCGCGGAGGCGTACCTGAATACGCCGCACAAGCAGGCACGAAGATTGACGCCGCCAGAGCGGAAAAAGATCCTTTCCGGATGGAAACCGGCTAGGTCCTGATTGTAACCGGACTGTGCTCCGTTCGTTCCATGAGCCGGGCGATGCTCACCGTTCTGTCCCCGAGCATGTTCGTATAACTTCCCAATTCGTTATCGTACCAGCCGTAAATTACGGACTGGGTGACCGGGACCTCGATAAACTTTTCCCCTTTCCCAATGACGCCAAGGTCCATAGAAACTGTGCTGCCGGCCCCGGTTGACTCCAGCTCTTTGAGCGCAGAAGCGATGCTCCCAAGATCGAGGCGAACCGTCGAAGTCCGCGTGTGGTTCTCGGAGCCTTCAATGACTGTAGCGGCGCGGGGCAGCCCTATTATATCGGAGGAGACATTCTGTTCTTCTGAAAAAACGAGATAGCCCTCCGGAAAATGGGAAACGGCCTTTTTATAAATACCATTTACCAATTCACGATTAACCGGGTTGGTTTTGTCGTCCTGAATCATCAACGCCAGGATTATAAGAGAACCGGTCGTCACGGGGACTCTTACGGACTCGGCAATAAAGCCGATCTTTTTCATCTCCGGGATGACCAGGCCGAGGGCCTTGGCCGCCCCGGTGCTCGTCAGTATGATATTATTGAAGGCCGAACGGGATTTTCGCAGGTCCGTGGCTTTGGCTTTTGGCGCGCGGTCCAGCACTGATTGAGAACTGGTGGCCGCATGAACGGTGGTCATCGCAGCCGAAAGCACGCGGTCGGCCCCGAAATAATCCAGCAACGGTTTGACCATGTATGCAAGACATGTGGTCGTGCAGGATGCGTTCGACACGATCAGATGTTTTTTGGGATCATATTCCGAATCATTTATGCCCATAATGGTCGTAATGGCGTCAGCGGGCATTTGCCGGGCTTTATCTTTTATTTTGAAGGGCGCAGAAACGATAACTTTCTTTGCCCCCGAGACGAAATGGCCGCGCACGGACCCTTTGGGGTCATCAGGGGGGGCGGTGGGGTCCAGGAAAGATCCTGTAGCGTCTACGACGAGATCAACCCCGCATTTGCGCCAGTCGATATGTGCCGGGTCCCTGTTGCTGCGCAAAAAAGTTGTCTTTATCCCGTTTACCATAAAACTGCCCGACTTTTCGTCTATCTCTTCAATGACCCTGCCGGCCCGTGAGCCATAGAGAAAATTCTGCAAAACCCCATAGGAGGAATCTTTCTCCAGGAAATGCGCTATGTCGGCGAGACTTGTGCCAACTTCCCTACCTATGTTGACCACGATCTCCGAGAAATATTTTCGCTCCACATGGTGCCAGATTGAAAGCTTTGCGATTCTACCAAGACCATTGAGGCCCAGTTTGCATGCAGCCATTGTTTCTTTACTCATCGTGGCTTCCCCTTGGAAAGAACTTAAGCATCGCACCGATACATACTCCAATTATTTATACATCCAATGATGAGCAGATTAAAAGACTTATTTACTTCGCATCCCGACCGGCCAAAGGCCTCCCGATCAACTCATACCATGTTGGTTTAACGCGGGCGGGCGGTGGGACCGCAGCCAGGATCGCCGCCGCCTTGGGCCTGACTATTGCTCACAGATGGCCCCAGGGGTATAGGAGATCTGTTCAAATTCCCCCCCTTTTCTAAAGGGTGTAGGAAAGGGGTGATTGGCAAAGCCCCCCTTGCCGCCCGATTTTCACTCCGGGGGCATGTGTGGGTAATAGTCAGGCCTTGGGCGGCTGCAAGAAAAATCCCTCCACTCCTGCCACATCGTTTCACGCGGTTCTTTTGCAGGGGAAGGCAAGGTTGGCGGGTTCCGGGTTGAAAAACAACTCGTAACCCCGTTTTACAGGGCTTTATGCCCTCCCGGACATTTATGATTTCTTATTTATGCCTATCTTTAAATGAGAAGGAGTCGACATGGAGACAAAATATTGTTTATTTGAAGGAGAAGAGTATCCACAAGGCGAGGAGTTATGCACGCAGAACGAGTGCATGACGTGTGATGACGGCGAGTGGGAGGCAAGTGAGTTCGAGGTCGGCTATCGATACTGATTGGCATTTTTCCAACCAGTTATCCATGTCCTTCCCCGGGACACCGGGAAACCATGAAAAGGCGCGCCAATCACCCCCCTTTTAAGGGGATTTCTCTCGTCGCCCGCCGAAAAGCAGCGGCGAACCTGGCTACCGGGCCCACCGCCTGTTTTTTGCCTTTTGCCTTGCGCTAGGCCCCTCCAGCCATGTCCGAAGGGGGATCTTCGAGCCTGTGTTCAACTTTGGTCAATTCCTGGCGCGCGTCTTTAATCCGTTGCTCCAACTGAGTCCGGAGATTTCGCTCGGAAGCGATTTCATTTTCAAGCCTGGCGATCCGCCTGGCTTGTTCGTCAGCCCTGGACTCGGAGTCCCTAAGGGCGGCATTCAACTCCCGGACTTGAGAGGCACGCTGCTCGTTGACCATGGCCAACCTGTCTCCTTCCAACCGGATTTGGGCGCGTTCCGCGTCGAGTTTTGCCTTTAAAGCAGCTACCCGCCGCTCGAAATCCTCCGCCAAAAGGTGCTTCAACTCGGAAGGCAAGTCTGCGATATGCGTCTTGTCAGCAGGACCGCCGCTGTATTCCGCTCTCCTAAATGCGAGGTATTTTCCAACCATGCCATTGCTCCGAACACGTAATTGTTCACAAACGGCGTCCGGGGTAGGGAGTCTTCCGGTCCAGACCATGCGGTCTGCAATCGCCGCCACATTTTTAAAATTTATATCTACATCGTTTGACTTGACTCTGATTTGCTTCATTTATGCTTTTCTCCACTTTGAAATTTTCTCCCGGGTTGGGCAGCAAAAGGTGATCGAAATAAACTTTCTGTTTCAGCGGACGCCGCCCTTCTTATCAAGGATTGGCATAAGTCGTGCCACATTGCTAAGTTATTGTAATATCGGCATAGTATTGGAATTGTGGCCCATGAAAAACAGGCCCGGCACTTCAAAATGAAAGGAATCCCGTTTGTGAGGATTGCGAAATCAAATGATGCTCGGACAAGAGATGAAGAACCCGGGATTTTCAATTCCAGCAGAGCTCATGAGAGAATTTGCCGAGTTCAGCGGACTCGTTCCTCCAGGCAGCGTGCAGAATCGCTACCTGTGGACCGATGCTTTTGCGGTTTGCAATTTTTTGGAGCTGTACCGGCAAACGAACGATGAAAATTTCAAAAATCTTTCGCTCCTGCTTGTCGACCAGGTCCATAGTGTCCTTGGACGCCATCGCGGCGACGACCGGCGAGGGGGCTGGATCAGCGGCCTCGACGAGCGGGAAGGGCAATTGCACCCAACGATCGGAGGCTTGAGGATCGGCAAGCAAATGAATGAACGAGGCCCCTACGACCCTTTCGATGAACAGCTTGAATGGGACAGGGACGGACAGTACTATCACTACCTCACCAAATGGATGCACGCACTCAACCGCACAAACTCGATCACGGGAAACCCGGTCTACGGGCGATGGGCCGTTGAACTTGCCAGGACGGCTTATGCCAAATTCACCTATGCTTCGACTTCCAATCAGAAACGCATGTACTGGAAGATGAGCATCGATCTTTCCTATCCTCTTGTCCCATCCATGGGGCATCACGACCCGCTCGACGGACTCATCACCTGCTGTGACCTTCAGGCAGGCCTTGATGAAGCTCAGGAATTACCTGACCTGACCGGGGAGATAGAAGGATTGGCTGTCATGTGTATGGGAAAAGATTGGGCCACAGATGATCCTCTCGGTATTGGCGGCCTTTTGTCCGATGCCTTTAGAGCGGCCAAAATGATAGCCAGGGGATCTTTTCAATACGAAAATCTGTTGGTGGAAATGTTGGAAGCATGCCGAACCGGACTGGATGCCTATTCACTTACCGGTTCACTTGAAGCCCCGGCACATTACCGGCTCCCATTCCGGGAACTTGGGCTTTCCATCGGACTCCATGCTCTTGAAAGGTTGATGAGGCTTATTGAAAAAAGACCTCATGCTTTCGAAAAGATGGACTCTTTGGCCGGGAGAGTTGACATCCTGATGCGCTACCGCGCTTTGGCTGAGATCATTGAAAACTTCTGGCTCGATCCAGCCAACAGAAAAGCACCCACTTTCACCGGTCATCGCGATATCAACACCGTGATGCTCGCAACCAGCCTTGCTCCCGATGGATACCTGGGGATTTAGGAGTGGGACGGCGGGCTCATTTACATGCCCCGCGCCTTGTCCTTAGACGATAACCCTCAAAGCGCGGGGGAATGTTTTCTCATTATAAAGATACCCCGCACCCCCGGGATTTCGGCCTTGCGCGCTTAGCGCGCAAGGCCGAGCGCTCGGCGCTGGCGGCGGTCTCCGCCGCCAGCGCCATAACGAGCCGCGCAGCGGCGAAGGGGGTGTGGGGGGCGCAGCTCCCCACGCTTTTAAGAATCTATCTTCTAGAGTTGCGGCCACCTTCGCGCGATTTCAAAAAGGGTCCTGACGCCGAACCCGGTTGGTCCCTTTGGAGAAAAGCCGGTATCTTTGTCCGTCCAGGCGGTGCCGGCAATATCGAGGTGCACCCAGGGTACTTTTTGCGGGACGAACTGTTTTAGAAACATAGCCCCGACAATGGTTCCAGCGCTGCGGTCGCCGACATTTTTCATGTCTGCCACATCGCTTTTGAGCGCATCGAAATAGAAATCCCACAGAGGCAGGGGCCAGAATCTTTCCCCGACTGATAACCCGATTGTCCGGATAGAGCCGACAAGGTCTTCCCGGTTTCCCAGGATTGCGGCGACTTCCCTGCCAAGGGCCATTATGCATGCGCCGGTAAGCGTGGCTATATCGACCATCAGTGCAGGCTTTAAGCGGTCCGCGGCATAGGCCAGCGCGTCACAAAGCACGAGTCTGCCCTCGGCGTCGGTGCTGATTATTTCGACGGTCTGCCCCGAGTAGGTGCGAAAGACATCTCCAGGCTTATATGCCCGGCCGCCGGGCATATTTTCCGCGCAGGGGAGTATGCCCACCACCCGCTTGCCAAGACCCGTTCGCCCAATCGCCTCAAAGGCCCCCAACACGGATGCGGCCCCTGCCATGTCCTGTTTCATTTCTTCCAGTTTGTCCCTGGGCTTTAGCGAAATGCCTCCCGTATCGAAAGTGATGCCCTTGCCTATGAAGACGATCGGGGGGTCGTCTTCGGTCCCTGGCGGCGCATGCTCGATCACGATTACAAACGATGGCTCGGTGCTGCCCCTCGCCACTGCGGCAAAGGCCCCCATACCCAGGGATTGCGCCGAATCCAGGTCTATTATCGTGATTTTGAAGCCGAATCTTTCAGCGATTTCGGATGCAGTGTCTGCAATGAACCCAGGAGTGGCGCGGTTGGCGGGAGAAATGGTCAGGTCCCTGGCAAGAAGGATTCCCGCCACTTCAGCTTCGGCCAGCGCTGCGGCTTGCCGTAAAGCGGGTCCGGGATCGTCCCCGCAAAGAAGCACGATGGACTCCGGACTTTGCCCGGCATCCGCGTTTTTGGTCTTCAATTCGTTGAAACGATGAAGCCCCGCCATTGCGCCGGCCAGGGTCTCACGGAGCAGTTCCTCGATACTGCACGAAGACGACTCGCAGGCAAACCCTTCGAGTGCATCAATTGGAATCCCCGGCCTTTGTATGCCCGAATCCCGGCATTTTCTCAAAACGAAGGCGGCGGCGTTTTTAAGCCTTTCGGTTTCGAACTGTTCCGCCGGGCCAAGACCGGCAAGTATGACCCGCCTGACCCCTCCCTCGCCCGCAGGCGCATAAGCTACTGCCACCTCGCAGGACTTGCCCGTGAAGTCAACAAGCGCGGCGGACAGATCGAGCCACTTACCCGAATTTGACAGAAATTTCCTCAAGCCGGGAAGATATTCATGGGGTTTTTCGAAAACAAAGAAAACCAGGGCATCGGCTGCCCATTCGCTACGGGGAGCGATTTGCCATTCTATCCGCATTTCAAACCTCTGGTTGAAACTTCTCACCTGGTTAATTTCTCACGCGAAGACGCGAAGAAAAAAGACGGAAGCGATGGGTTACGCTTCCGCTTCACCCATCCTACAACTCCTTGCCCCTGCGTCCGAGCGTGAAAGGGTCTGCTTTTTTCTCCATTCTTCGCGGCTTCGCGGCTTCGCGTGAAAAAGTCAACCGCCGGTAGTTATCTTCGCGTCTCAAGATCGACCGTGGTCTATTCCCTACCCGATCTCACCTTCAGGGTCAACTTTTTGCTCTTACTAATGTAATAATTCGAGAAAGGAATTGACAAAAAAAAAGCTTGGGGAGAATAGGTAAGTACACCAGTCAATGGTGGTTGTGAAATCCCATATCTGCAATAGCAGTAATTCAGGAGAATTCCCATGACCCAAAGAGTCTTCAACTTCAATGCGGGACCGGCAGCACTGCCTCTGATTGTTCTTGAGCAGGTAAAAATGGAGATGCTCGATTTTCACGGCTCAGGCATGTCGGTGCTGGAAATAAGCCACCGGTCCAAGGACTTTGAAGCCGTTATCGACAGCGCTGTTCAGCGGGTCCGCCGCCTCTTGGGACTCGACGACAGCTATCAGGTCCTGTTTATTCAGGGAGGTGCAAGCCTTCAATTTTCCATGGTGCCGATGAACCTTGCCGTTGACCGCAGGCCCGTCGATTACGTGAATACCGGCACCTGGTCCGCCAAGGCAATAAAGGAAGCCCGCACACTGGGCAAAGAGGTCCGTGTGGTCGCAACTTCCGAGGAAGCGCAGTTTACCTTCATCCCCGAAAAGCCGCCTATTAATCCGGATGCCTCATATCTGCATATAACCTCGAACAACACCATCCGGGGCACCCAGTGGAAGAGCTTTCCGGACCCGGGCACAGTTCCTCTTATAAGCGACATGTCCTCGGATATTTTCAGCCGCAGGTTCGATCCGCGCCCCTTTGGACTGATTTACGCCGGAGCGCAGAAAAACATGGGCCCGGCGGGAGTAACCCTGGTCATTATTCGCCAGGACATGCTCGAACGAGTTCCCAAGGAACTTCCGTCGATGCTCAAATACACGACCTATTCCGAAAATAAATCGCTCTACAACACGCCGCCCAGCTTTTCCATCTACGTGTGCGAACTGGTGCTCAAGTGGATCGAAGAAACCATCGGAGGTCTCGACCGGATAGAGCAGATGAACGAGGAAAAAGCAAAACTTCTCTACGATTTCATAGACAGCCGGCAATTTTACAAGGCAACGGCCAGACCCGATTCACGCTCCAGTATGAATGTCACTTTCCTGCTCTCCGATCCCGGTCTTGAGAAAGAATTCCTCGCCGGGGCGGCTGAAGCCGGATTGACCGGACTCAAAGGACACCGCTCGGTCGGCGGCTTCAGGGCGTCCATCTACAACGCGGTAACGCTTGAGGCGGTAAAAACGCTGGTCGATTACATGAGACATTTTGAAAAAAAACACGGCTAGGCTGACTGCAGAAATTATGCGGAGTTCTTATGGGGAGGGCATAAAGCCCTCCCCTTGCTACAAAAGAACCGTGTGATGGTACAAGGGGGGGACATTTCTTGCCGCCGCCGAAGGTTTGAGTGGCCAACTTGGCCGGCGGTCCCACCGCCTAGGAAATTTTTTTCCTGGACTCGATGGGTTCGGGCTTGTATCTGCCGGGGTCGAAGGCCTCTTTTTCCCTGTGTTTCAAACCTTCATGACCGATATCGAGGTCCAGTATCCCAACACCTGATTCCTCGCCGGCAAAACCGAGATCTATACTGCCTCCGGTGACCGGATCGGCCAATCTTGGACTTTGGCGGGAACCAGTCAGCGCCCCATACAGAATGAGCCCTAAGCCGGCCAGGGAAGCAGCCGCAAACGCTACCGTAAGATATAATCTTATCATACAAAACTCCTGGGAGGGATGTTCCACCGGTTGCCCGGATAGATTTTCACCTCTATTACATAGTAGCCGCCACCCCGCCGGGAAATCGCGCGATCGAACGAATACATCGTCTGCAGCTCCAATATCGCTCCCTGCGGAGAATCGAGTTTTTTGGAGAAAGTGAAATAAACTCTACGGCCCACCTGTCCGACCTTCTTCACTTTCACACGTATTTTGTCACCCAGGCGCACTTGCGCCACGTTAAGGCGGCGGCCTTTCGCCGGATCGAAATTGAACCTGATCACAACCGGGTTGGACTCGCCGGCGAGCTGTTTTGATTCAGGTTTGGCCGCATAACGTCTCGATTCGGATTTGAGCTGGGTCTTGAGACGCTTTTCGTCAAATCCCTGGCGGTGGGACCGCCTGCCTGGTTCGGCGCTGCTTTCAGCTCCGCCTCTTTGTTGCTGCCCCACTTGAGTAGAAGGGCCACCGCCCGATTGAGACATCTGCGCAGGCGGCTGCGAGGGGCGTGGCTGGGCGGTGGGACCGCTTGCCTGGCTCGGCGCTGCTTTCGGCGGCGCCTTTACGGCGGGAACGGCCGCCGGGTTTGAAGAACCGCTGCCCGGTTGAGGCATCTGCGCAGGCGGCTCGGGTAACTTGAGTTCGGCAAGCTTTGCAGGCCCTGTTGTTGCCAACTGACAAATCACGCCTGTCTGCACCAGGGCCAGGCCTGTAACGCCAACGCCCAGCAAAACCGCTCCGATACCTATAATAACTCCACGCCTTATCACATTAGTCCTCCAGTCTAATTAACTACGAATTAGGAATTAGGAATCACGAATTAGGCGCCGCTGAGAGCAGCGCCGAACTTGGCGGGCGGTCCCACCGCCATTGTTCTTAATTCGTGATTTTTAATTTCTAATTGTAGATCAAGACGCTCGCTGGAGCATTTTAGTCGACAAATATGGAACTGGAAAGTGCCGGGAAGTAAACCGTTTGCAAATTTTCTTTTTGCGGGACCCCATTTCCAGCCTGAACGTGAGAGGTTGGCCCATCCTGTGGCCTTAATTAGTTTTTTTTAACGCGAAGACGCCAAGAAGAAGGTCTCATTGAGAAGGGCAAAGAGGGGTTGTGGAGGGAGCTTGTTCATTCCTAATTCCTAATTCCTAATTCCTAATTGGTTTTTCGTTATGTCTTCGTTGACATAACGTAGCGACCGTGCTATCCTACATCACCCCGGAGTTTTAGATTCTCCCTTGACTTCGCCACATAGCTATCATATAACTACATCACAGCTATATCGTGGTTTAATGCGACTTAATGGTTAAGGCAGGAGACTTGCTGCGAGGCTGCCGAAAACATACGGCTTATGGCCGCTGAACCCATGGCATGGATGTTGGCTGAAAATGACTTCAGCCACCTCAACCGACCGGCGAAAACCGTTTTGAGTTAACCGCCTGCATGCCAAGAAAGCATGCCATGAATTCAGGTAACCTGGAAAGGGTAAAAAGATGAGGTACGCGGAGACCGGGTTTAATTTGGAAATTGATCTGTCCCGAGGAAACATCGAGAGGGTGGAAACTGACCCAAAATTGACCGAGCTTTACCTTGGGGGCCTGGGTACTGCCACTCGGATTTTATGGGATAGGGTCCCCCCTGAAACCGACCCCTTTTCTCCCGATAATCTACTGATATTCAGCACCGGCCTCTTATGCGGCACGCCTGCTACCGGCGCCAATCGCACCATTGTTTCCACCTTTTCTCCTCAAACCCGGTTAATGGCCTATTCGATGATGGGGGGATTTTGGGCGCCGGAATTGAAGCACGCCGGCTATGACAAGGTGATCCTTCGCGGCAAGTCCCCCGATTTGGTTTATTTGTGGATACACAACGACAAAGTGGAAATACGCGATGCATCTCATTTGAAGGGTAAAGGCGCCGTTGAAACCGCCGAGCTTATTCGCAATGAGTTGAAGGAGCCCAACGCCCAGGTGGCTGCCATCGGCCTGGCGGGCGAAAACAGGGTCTATTTTGCTTCCATCGAGCAGGGCAGATCCAGTGCCAGCCGAGGCGGAATAGGCGCCGTTATGGGCGACAAGGGAGTAAAGGCGATAGTTGTGCGCGGAACAAAGGACATCAATCTCGCCCGGCCTGATGAATTCATGGAGCTTTGCAAAGAAGTGATGAAATTTATACAGCACCGGGAAAATCATCCGATTCCGGGGGTAATGCCTATTCTGGCCGGGCTTGGTTCACCGCAAGAGATGAAGGTGCATGATGAAGCGTGGCACACACAGAATTTCATGTGGGGAAATTCCCGCGTCCGCAGAAAAGATTTCTGGACCGATGAAATCGCAAAGCAGTGGACGTGCACCATGGAAACCATGCGGACACGGTTGATAAGCTGCTATAACTGTCCGATGAAATGCGGGGCAACCATTTCAGTCCCGGGACAGCCGACCTACATGATGAAATGCTTCTCGAAACTTACTTATACAATGGCGGCCATGTCGGACCTGAATTTTGGTTTGTCAATCGCTCAAAAGGCTACTGAGTACGGAGTAGACGGCTTCTCAACCCCGCAAGTCATGGCGTTCGCCCTTGAACTTTATGAAGCCGGTATACTGAGCGACGAGGACTTTCCGGGAATGCCCTCCGACAACGAAGGCAGATTTTACTGGCTGCTCGACAGAATTGTCCGGCGCGAAGGGATAGGCGATATACTGGCCAATGGCACTTACTGGGCGGCCCAGCAGATTGGCAAGGGCTCGGAAGCATATGCTCATAATAATATCAAAAAACATGAGCAACTGCCTCTGAAGCTCTCGATGCTCAATCCCATCTATTTCCTGATGTATTCTACCGGCGAGAAAATAAACATTACCCAGATTGAAGGGCAGTTCCCCCAGGCGCCTTTTGTTACCATGGAAGAGAGAGAAGAGTTTGTAAAGGATTGGATCCAGGTTCCCGATGAAAAGTTTAAGCAAATTTTTCTGGACTGGGAGCCGCGCGGGGAACACTCGATGCCGTTTTATCCAACTGTTGAAATGTGCTGTGAAATTGTCGACTGGCAGGAGAGAATGCACTATATCGATGATGCGCTTGGCGTTTGCGCTGGGTTGTCGTCGTTTCCCTTGAAGCCTCCCTACCATATACACAATTACCCCAAATTTATCTCCTCAGCGACCGGGATCGACATGGATGCCGACGGACTAACTCAGGTAGCCAGGAGAAATCGGACTTTGCTCAGGGCCGTCAATATAAGAAGAGGGATGAGGAGAGCCGATGAGAAGCCGCCTGAGGATCATTGGAAGAAAAGATTTCCGGAGCTCGAAGCCAAGCTCCTGGACGAATATTACAAATTTAAGGGTTGGAATAACCAGGGCATTCCTACTAAAGAGTCCCTGCACGAATTAGGTCTTGATGACGTGGGTGAAGACCTTCTGCAAAGAGGGATCTTGACGGAAAATGAAAGTACTTCTTCTACAGAGACATCGTCGGAATCAATGAAGAAATAAAGTTGAAGGAGTGGGACCGTGGAAGGTGAGAAAAAAACGAAAATAGTCAAGACAATTAAAGTCGATGTTGATAAATGCAATGGTTGCAAGGCATGTGAGGTAATCTGCTCCGCCTTTCATGCTGCGCCAAAATACAGCAGCAACAATCCGGCCAGGTCTCGTATTCGTGTGATTCGCGAACCGTTAAAAGACGTATATGTGCCTGTGTACGCCGGTGAATATACCCCAGCCGAGTGCATGGGCAGGGACAAATACGTAATCGATGGAAAAGAATACGAAGAGTGCGCCTTCTGCCGGGCATCCTGTCCGTCCAGGGACGTCTTCAAAGAGCCCGATTCCGGTCTTCCTCTCAAATGCGATATGTGTGAAGACGATCCTACTCTAAAAGAACCGATGTGCGTTCAGTGGTGCCTGGCTGATGCCCTGACTTACGAAGAAAGGGAAGAAGAAGTAGTAGAAGAAGTTAAGCCCGCTGATATCGAGGCAGGATTGGAAGCACTGGTAAACAAATATGGATTGCAGAAGGTGATGGATACCGTTGCCAGAATAGCCAAGAGGGACAATTAGGAATTAGGAATTTAAAAAACCATAAGATTAATTATGAATCAGGAATTACAAAATCAATCTCGTTCATTCC
>OMOE01000087.1 GCA_900290365.1 Syntrophobacter sp. SbD1
GCGAGTATAGCCGTTTTCAGTCAAATGCAAGGCTTACTGCAATATAGCAAGCTCTGTGGTGAGCATTATTCCTTGACGCACATGCCGCCTGCCCCTCGCCTCGTTTCCTCCTCTGCATGCCTGAGCTGGAGCCACAGGAGTACTTGCTTGAATTCTTTTTCGAGTTCCCTCAGTGCGAGGCCCCTGTGAGAGACGCTCAATTTTTCTTCCATGCTCATTTCGGCGAAGGTCTTGCCCAGTGGAGGATAGAAGAAGAGCGGGTCGTAGCCAAATCCCTTATCGCCTCTGGGTGAATCGATAATCACCCCTTCACAGAATGCTTCATAGGTCAGAGCGGCGCCCGAAGGCACAGCCAGGGATAAAACGCAGCAGAACCGGGCTTTGCGGTTTGCTTGACCGGAGAGGGCGTCGAGAAGTTTTGCGTTATTTTGAAGATCGGTTGCCCCAGGCCCCGCATAGCGGGCCGAATGAACACCCGGTACGCCTCCCAGCGCCTCCACCTCGAGCCCGGAATCGTCTGCCAGAGTGGGCAGACCAAGTATCCGGGCCGTAAAGCTCGCCTTCTTGTAGGCATTTTCTTCGAAGGTCTCACCGTCTTCGACCGGCTCCGGAATCGGACCGAAATCGTTCAAGTCTTTGACCAGGACGGGGAAATCCCTGAGCGTAGCTTTGATCTCAGCGGATTTTCCTTTATTCTTTGTAGCTATTACCACAATCTGTTCGCTCAATTTCCGGATCTCACTCTATCTACTCTTCATTAGTAACTGCACGCGGGCCGCCGAAGAAGTGGACAATCCACACGCTTGCTTCGTAGAGGACAAGCAGCGGCATCGCCATTAGAAGCTGCGACACGACGTCGGGACTGGGAGTAAGCACCGCTGCGGCAATAAAGATGAGCACTATGGCCCATTTGCGCTTGCGTTTCAAAAAGTCCGCGCTGAGCACCCCGAGCTTTGAAAGAAAGAAGGCGAATACGGGCAACTCGAAGGAGATGCCGAAACACAAGAGCATTTTATTGGCAAACGTCAGGTACTCTGTAGTACGCAGCATGGGGGTGATGTATTCGGATGAAAAGGAGGCAAAGAACTTGAAAGCCACAGGGATAACAACGAAATACCCGAACAGAATGCCGGATATAAAACACAGGCAGGAGCAGAAGATAACCGGCAGCATATATTTTTTTTCATTTTCATACAGGCCGGGGGCTACAAATCTCCATAACTGCCACAGGATTACCGGGGCGGAAAGAAATGTCCCGGAGATAAGGGACACCTTCATATAGACGAAAAAAGCCTCATGGGGCGCAGTGTAGATGAGTTTGGCGGACTGCCCCGGGGGCATTGCATCGATCCAGGGCTTCATCAGCAACCCGAATATCCTGCCGCTGAAAAAGTAGGAGATTACGAATCCTACCCCTACCGCCAAGCAGCAAATCAGCAACCTGGTTCGAAATTCCTCAAGATGCTGAAAAAGAGGCATCTTGTTTTCATCATCCGGCATTTAGCTATTCCAGTTCACAAAAAATATACGGCGTGTTGGGGTCTTGCAGGAGCTACACCTTCTCTTCCACTTCGGTTCCGGCTTCTGCGGGTCCTCGCGCATCCGTTTTTTCCACTTCTCCGGGCCCGGTTTCGGGGGTTTGTTCGCCATCGTTTGCCAGGGCTGCTTCGAACGATTTCTTTGGCTCATCATAGACAGACGTTTTGATTGCTGTGCCCTGATCGAAGATCAGATTTTTGCTGAGATGTTTTCTCATATTAACCTCCCGCTGGGCCGAGCGGAATTCTTCTTTTAATCCGCGCACAGTATCGTCCTGATCCATCGTACTTTTCAACTCGTCCATCGTGCGTTTGAACTCGGCGTAGCCGCGGCCAAGCGCTCGGGCCACGTCGGGCAGCTTGTTGGGTCCGACCACCAAAAGGGCTACGATCATTATCACGATGAGGTGTTCAAAACCTATTCCAAACATGGTTTACCCCCTGAACGGAAGGCAAAAAAGCAAGAAGCGGCCTTGCTTCATTTCGGCTCGCTGGGCTTGGCATCTTCTACTTTGGCTTCCGTTTCCTTGATTTGCCTTTGATCTTCTTCCGGTTTGTTTTCGCTTATCGCTTTTTTGAATTCACTGATTCCTTTTCCCAGACCACTTCCCAGTTCGGGCAACTTCTTGCCTCCCACCAGGATCACAACACCCAGAAGCAAAAGCAGCATTTCGGTCGGACTAAGCATTAGACCCTCCACATTTTTTGTTATCTTGCATAGCTATGCAATCCGCTCAAAAGGAAGTTTACCCCAAAATAGGTAAATAGAACACAACCAAAGCCGATAATTGACAGCCAGGCCACTCTTTCTCCCTTCCAGCCCTGCAAATTGCGCGCGTGCAGCAGTGCAGCGTATATGAACCAGGTAATCAAAGACCAGGTTTCCTTGGGGTCCCAGCTCCAGTAAGTGCCCCAGGCCGAATTGGCCCAGATGGACCCGGTTATTATTCCGACTGAGAGCCACAAGAACCCGAACAGCACCATCTGGTAATTGAACCACTCAAGCTGGGAAGCACCCGGCAAAAGAGCACCGGCCTGTGGCTGCGGATTTCCGGCGGTGGACCTTTTTCTTATCAGGTAGAGCACACTGATTCCGAAAGATAGCGCAAAAGCGGAATAGCCAAGAAAGCAGGTCATTACGTGAGCGATTAGCCAGTTGCTCTTGAGGGCCGGGACGAGCGGCTGAATCTTTGAGTCGATATCCTTTGAAAAAGAGGCGTACGCCATCGCCAGAAAGGAAAAAAGTGATGGAAACACCCCGAGGGCCCGCTGCCCGACGCGCCATTCAAATACGAGGTAGATAACCATTATGGCCCAGGATGCAAAAACGAGAGACTCGTACATATTGGACAGCGGCGCATGTCCATAGCCCATTCGGTAGGATTCCATCCAGCGAAGGCCGATGCCCGCTGTCTGCATCAAAAGGGTGGCCGCGCCGGCAATCGCGCCGGCGCCAAGCAAAGGCTTATAACGAAATATCGTTCCGGACAGGTATAGTACCGTACACAGAAGATAGGCGAAAGTAGTAAGGCTGAGAAGAAAAGAACTGGTCATTGGTAGTTTTCAGTTTTGAGTTTTCAGTTTTGAGTTTTGAGTTAAAAACCCGGTACCCGTTCGCACAGCAACTCATGTCCCTCAGAGACACCTTGAAACCATAAAATGTGGGCCAATCACCCTTGGTCAGGGGGGTTTTTTTTGCCGCCGCCGAAGGTTTGAGTGGCGAACTCGGCCGGCGGTCCCACCGCCCGTTTTTCAATCGTCGCCCGCAGGGTCTCGAAATCTTCTTCGAAAGCGTGCTGATTGCGATTCGTCTTTCCGGCAAGGGTAACAATGGTCGTTTCCCCTTTTTTACCGGGTTCGATGCAGACCCATAATTTCTTGTGGCTCGAATAAAAAGTGAGCCCTATGGCGATGGTCAT
>OMOE01000141.1:0-2786 GCA_900290365.1 Syntrophobacter sp. SbD1
CATTAGCTGCCTAGGGGACGTTCGTTGCCCCCTGAAGTTTCACAAGAGTAACTTTTCGAGACATACTCTGTACTGAACGACAAAAATCACTATCTTAGCGGAGGTCTACGATCACATCGGCTGAACGGCGTCCTATGACCGGGCAGAGGGCTGTCTTGTGCGTTTTCTTTCGGAAAAGAGGAGTCAAACATGGCGGTGAGCAAAGCGGTTCAGGGCGAAACCGATGTGAATTCTTACCGGTGGGTTATTTTGGCGCTGGCCGCAACCAGCTTTATTCTCACCTTTGTCACCCGTTTTGCATGGCCTCCTTTGATTCCGATCGTCGTCCCGATTCTCGGGATGAATATGAGCCAGGCCGGCGCATACATGAGCGCCTTCTACATCGGATATGTGATAACCCAGGTCCCGGCAGGCGTGCTGTGCGACTTCGTCGGCATCCGCCTCATGCTGTCATTGTGCCTGATAGTCGAAGGCATATCCACCTTCGCCATGGGTTATATTACCACTTATGATTCGGGGTTTGCTTTGCGCGTTATCTGCGGGCTTGGCGCCGGCGCTAATTTTGCCGCGTGCACGAGGGCGCTGATGGAATGGTTTCCCGCGAAGGAACGAGGCACGGCTATGGGTATTTTGCTGGCTTCTCCTTCCGGCGGTATCCTTCTTGCCTCTCTGATCGTTCCGCCTTTGAACGCGCTGTTAGGGTGGCAGGCGGTCTTTAAGGTCATAGGGGTGGTCACACTCGCCGCAGGCGTGCTTATCTACATTTTAATGCGATCTTCGAGCACGGCTAAAATGGGGGGCAAAGTCTCGGAGGGTTTCAAGATCGTACTGGGCAGCAAAGACCTGGTCCTCACTGCGCTATGCGGCTTTTGCCTGCTGTGGTGCGAACTTGGTACGGCCACCTGGACCTTTGCTCATATCAAGCATCTAGGAATATCACTGGTAGCGGCCGGGACAGTGATGATGTTCTATGCCGTAGGCGGCGTCCTCGGCCCTATTCTTTCCGGCCTGATCTCGGATAAAATAGGAGGGCGCAAAAACATACTCATGCTCTCATTGGCGCTCACGGCGCCCATGACAATTATTTTCGGCTACCAGTCCAGCATTTTCATGCTCTCCGTCATGGGATTCATTTTCGGATTCGTATCCTACTCGGGAAACCCGCATCTGACAGTCCTGGTTTCGGAATTTGCGGGCCAGCAGTGGGCGGCCACGGCGAACGGGACCTCTAATTTCTTTTTTCAGATGGCTTCCATAATAGGTCCGTGGGTCATGGGATGGTCTATCGACGTCACAGGATCTTTTTCTTCCGTCTGGTGGATCATGGCCGCAGGTCCGGTACTCGGCATTTTTATGCTCATACCGGTAAATCCGGCAAACACGAGGGATTGAAAACTCTCTACACTTTCTCTTCCGGCACGAACCGCGCTGCGAAACACGGCAAACACGAGGGATTGAAAACTCTCTACACTTTCTCTTCCGGCACGAACCGCGCTGCGAGCCATCCGGCCGCATAGCCGTAAAGAGCGAATAAACCAAGCAGGGTGGCCGCGTTTATCAGCATATCCGTGGATAACCAGTTGAAAGGCTTTTCAGGGCTGCCCGCAGCTATGTGGAGTTCTCCGGGCGAGCCGGCCTCAACGCTGGTGAAAGCAAATTTCAGCTCGCTTCCATCGAGGTCTTTTTCCAGAGCAAATCCCTCCTTTTGGTTCAGCATAGCCTTGATTACAGGCGCATCGGGCATGGAGCGGCCGAGCCACTCGTCGACATGCGGATAGCGGGCAAGAATTGTCCCTTTCGAGTCGACAATCATGAGCACGCCCTTTTCGGGAAGCGAATTTTCCGCAATCCCGGCAAGGGCATTCAAATCCACAGAGGCAAAAATCACACCCTCCGGCTGACCGGTTTCACCCGGGAAGGGGTAAACCAGACTGATCGAATGTTTTCCACTTGTGCGGGAAAGCGATTGGCCGCCGCCAACGAACCGGCCGGTTCGAACGGCCTGCCGGAAATCCTCCGTCTCAGCTATGTTGGTCCCGGCCGAACCTGCCGAATCGCAAAATACATCACCTTTCACGTCGGCAGCGCCAATGTTTTGGAAAAACTGCTGGTCTTTCACAATTTCCGAAAACATGCTGCGGCAGGATTCGGGATCTTCCCGGACTATCGGGGCGGATTTGGATAAAGCGGTAAATAGAAGCCGGGTCTGGTCTTTAAGCTGCCTCTCAGATGCCGCCACGTACTGAACCAGCCTCGAAGCCGAATTGCACGCGTCGGCCTTTTCATTCTTCCATTGCTCGTAAGCCGGATGAATGATTGAATCGGTGGCGGGTAAAAAGAACAGAGGAGCCAGAAAAAAAATCTGAAGCCGCAGCATCTTTGAATGAGTCATTTATTATCCTTTGATGAGTTACAAGGGTAGCGCCGTCTTCCACGGCGGAGTTCTTTTTAATGGGCTTATTATCACAATGCGGTATTCTACAAAATGCCCTATGCACATATTTTGCTTTTTATCGGCATCACGGGTATTATTTTACGCGAACTTGGGCACTTCGGATAATGAGGGCGCGATATCTCTATACGGATTCGGGTGGATGAAGAAAACTCTTGAAAGGTGCAAACCCGCAGTCAGCCGGCACTGGCTGGTTTTTGCCGCCGGAACGGTCTGGCTCTCTGTGGGTATCGGCCTGACAGCGGCAGCCTGTTTTTGGCTCTACCATTCGGCGTGGCCTCTGCGCCTCATTATTGGCGGGATAAGCCTCATCCTGGGGGTGATCGTGTATTCT
>OMOE01000141.1:2796-19122 GCA_900290365.1 Syntrophobacter sp. SbD1
CAAGCCTCATCCTGGGGGTGATCGTGTATTCTTTTGGATTTTCCCGGATTGTGAGAAAAAACCTCACCCGGATCGGTGGCAAACCTGAAGTGGTTTGTCTTTTCGGATTTCAGGCATGGAGGAGCTATTTCTTAATCCTGGTTATGGTGCTGATGGGTTATACGATCCGGCACCTTCCCATTCCGAAGTACATTGACGCGCTGATCTATTTTACAATGGGATCGGCCATGATCCTGGGCAGTTCGCAATATTTTCGGGGATTTTCAACGGAGAATGGCGAATAAAGGCAAGCAGCAGAAAATTTTCTTCAAATTCTTTCCAAAATATTGCAAAATCGGCACTGTTTTAGCTATATGAAGGAGCGATCGTTGGCGGTATCCGAGCGGAAAATCTATACGATGAAGTTGAGGGGCAAGGCGTTGGAGCTGGGCCGCCGCACGCTAATCATGGGCATTCTCAATATTACTCCCGATTCTTTTTCGGATGGAGGCCGATTCGCTGATTACGAACTGGCGCTGGCCCGGGCTTTTGACCTGATTTCGGCGGGCGCGGACATCCTGGATGTGGGAGGCGAATCGACAAGGCCCGGGTCGGACCCCGTCCCGATCGAGCTGGAGCTCGCGAGAGTGATTCCGATCATCCGCGCAGTACGTGAGAAAAGCGACATCCCTGTATCGATAGATACCGCTAAATCCGAAGTAGCCCTGCGGGCGCTTGAAGCGGGGGCCGACATTATCAACGATGTAAGCTCCCTGCAGTTCGATCCCGCCATGGCGCGGGCGGTATCTGAATCGGGAGCCCCGGTCATCTTGATGCACATGCTTGGAACACCTCGCACGATGCAGGTCAATCCTGTGTATGAAAGCGTTATTTCGGAGATAATCGCATTTTTGGAAGATCGGATGAGATTTGCCGTCCAAAATGGGATAGAGCGGAGTCAAATAATAATCGATCCCGGCATTGGTTTTGGCAAGACTGTTACGCACAATCTGAACATAATAAGGGACCTTGATTCCTTTTCGTGCATGGACCGCCCCATATTGCTCGGCGCCTCGCGCAAAAGATTCATAGGCAAAATTCTCGATCGCACTGAGGGGGAAAGAGAATTGGGGACAGCAGTGGTAAATACTTTTGGCATTGCATCCGGCGCCCATATCCTTAGAGTGCACGACGTTGCTTTTCATCGGGAAGCAGTTCGGATGGCTGAAGCTGTTAGAAGCTTGTGTGAGTTTTAAGTTTTAAGTTTTGAGTTTTAAGATGGAGGTTCTATGGGAAAGCTTTTCGGTACCGATGGAATAAGAGGCGTTGCAAACGTTTTTCCAATGACAACGGACCTGGCAATGAAGGTAGGGTCCAGCACGGCGCACATCTTCAAAAGTAGTCACCGCCGGCCAAAAATTATCATTGGAAAGGACACTCGCCTCTCCGGGTATATGATCGAGACTGCCATCACATCGGGAATTTGCGCAATGGGAGTTGACGTTTTGCTGGTCGGACCTCTGCCCACCCCAGGCATAGCCTACATTACCAGCAGCATGCGTGCAGATGCGGGCGTAGTTATTTCAGCCTCGCATAATCCATATGAATATAACGGAATCAAGATATTCGGAAACGACGGCTTCAAACTTCCAGACGAGATCGAAAACTATATCGAAGAACTTATCCTCAATGGCGAAATAGAACGGCTGCCCAAGCCTTCGGCATCGGAAATAGGCCGGGCGAGACGCATCGATGACGCACACGGGCGCTATATCGTCTATCTGAAGAATACATTTCCGAGGGACCTTTCCCTGGAGGGGATCAAGATCGTAATAGACTGCGCACACGGGGCCGGTTACCGGGTTGCGCCCGAAGTTTTCGAAGAGCTCGGTGCGGAAGTGGTGCTTACGGGCGACAGGCCAAACGGCAAAAACATAAACAAGGATTGCGGTGCGCTTTACCCCGAACACATGGCGTCGATTGTTCGCGAGCAGGGGGCCGCCGCCGGTTTTGCCCTTGACGGGGATGCAGACCGCGTAATTCTGGCGGATGAACAAGGTGAAATACTCGATGGCGACCAGATGATGGCCATTTGCGCAAAGCATTACATCGAGCACAACAAGCTCAAAGATAATACGGTTGTCGCAACGATTATGAGCAATCTTGGATTCGAAGTGGCCCTGCGGGGGCTGGGCGGCAAACTGATCAGGACCCCGGTTGGCGACAGGTATGTGGTGGAGCACATGCGCCAGAATGGTTACAATTTCGGGGGCGAACAGTCCGGCCACATGATCTTTCTGGACCACGGCACCACAGGCGACGGCATACTGTCGGCCCTCCAGGTTCTTGCCGTCATGCTTCGAGAAGGACGTCCCCTGTCCGAACTCAAAAAGATCATGGAGCGATACCCCCAAAAGCTGGTGAACGTTCCTGTCCGCGCAACCAAACCTTTGGACCAGGTGCCGGAAATAGTGAAGCTTCAGCATGCCATGGAACAGCGGCTGGGAGCGGAAGGCCGAATGGTGATCCGCCCTTCCGGGACCGAACCCGTGATCCGGGTAATGGTCGAAGGGGCCAGCCGTGAGGTCATAGAAGACGTTGCATACTCCATGGCCTCATGCATCCAGAAGCATATGACAGGGCAGGATTGAAATGCTGCTGGCAATAGATATCGGAAACACCAACACCGTGCTTGGCCTGTTCAAGAAGGGCAGCCTGGAACACGACTGGCGTATTCGCACAGAAGTCAACATGACGATTGACGAATACGCGATAATTCTTCGAAGTCTGTTTTCGGTACATTCAATTTCCCTGGACAGCGTCAAAGACGTGATCATATCGTGCGTAGTGCCCCCTGTGCTGAACTCCGCCGAACGGTTTTGCCAGAGCTACTTTCATACAACTCCTCTGGTGGTCGGACCTGGAATCAGGACGGGCATGCCGATCCTCTACGATAATCCGAAGGAGGTGGGCGCAGACCGGATTGTAAATGCCGTGGCGGCTTACGAACAGCACAAAGACGCGGTAATCGTGGTCGATTTCGGAACGGCGACGACCTTTGATTATATTTCTGAACGGGGAGAATACATGGGCGGGGTGATCAGTCCCGGAATAATGATTTCGTGCGAAGCGCTTTTTCAGAAGGCGTCAAAGCTGCCCAGGGTGGAGATATTCGCCCGCCCGCCCTCCATACTGGCAAAAAATACTATCGCATCGATGAACGCAGGGATCGTATTCGGCTATGCGGGCCTCGTCGAGGGGATCATCTCCAGGATCAAAAAGGAAGTAAACCGTCCGATGTATGTGATTGCAACCGGCGGTCTGGCCCCGTTGATAGCAAGCGAGTGCCCGCTGATCGACGCAGTGGACGATTATCTTACCCTTAAAGGGCTGAGAATCATTTTCGAGCGGAATACAAAGCCGGCATGATCCTCAAATGAGCGAAAAACCAGAATACAAAAAAGTGGGACCGGGAAGTTCCATTGCGCTCGTGGCGCCGGCAAGCCCCTTCGAAGCCGATAAGTACGAAAAGGGCGTGCAGGTTCTGCAAACAGCCGGATACAGGGTGGTTCCCGGCAGGAATATATTCAACAAACAAAGCTATCTTGCCGGGACCGACCAGGACCGGCTGCACGACTTGATAGAGGCGGTCCTTGACCCCAATGTCGATGCGATCATCTGTATAAGGGGCGGATACGGCAGCGGGCGGCTCCTGCCCCGAATTCCTTTTTCCAGCTTCCGCCGCAATCCCAAGCTTTTCATCGGCCACAGCGACATCACTTTTTTGCATCTCGGGCTGATGAGCTGCGCCGGATGGACGACTTTCCACGGTCCCAACCTCACGGGCATGGGCGAAGCGCCGCAAAGGGCGCAAAGCGTCCTCAGTGTCCTGTCGGGGGAGGCTTAATACCAATGGGCAATGGAGCCTGAGCAGGTCCTGAAACCCGGATTTGCCACCGGGCGTGTGCTGGGCGGAAACCTTAGCTGCCTCGCTCACCTGGTTGGAACGCCATACATGCCCGATGTCACCGGCGCGCTGCTCCTGATCGAAGACTGTGGAGAGGCCCTCTACCGGCTCGACCGGATGATCAATCACCTTAAGCTGGCCGGAATACTGCCCCTGCTTGGCGCAATCCTGCTCGGTGAGTTTACCGGCTGCGCCGAAAACAGCGATGTATGCGCAATGGTCATAGATCACGTGGGTGAATATACCTTTCCCGTTGTATGCAACCTACCCTTCGGCCACGGAAGCCGCAACGATGTGATTCCGTTCGGCGCGCCCTTTGTGCTGGATACCAATGAACTCATGCTCAAGATACTCGAAGCTCCAGTTGCCCGCTGATTCAGAATCGCGCCTGGATGGCGAATTGAATGCGGCTATTGGTCAAGGCGTCTTTTCCGGGGCATCTCTTCTCGTTTCCCGGGGCAGAACATCCGTTTTCGAACGCACCTGGGGAACGGTGGAATCGGACGGAGTTCCCGTGGCCCCGTCCACCCGGTTCGACCTGGCTTCCCTGACAAAACCCCTGGTCACTGCTAACCTTTGCATGGCAGCCATTGAACGCGGGCTTTTCAACCTCGACGACAGGCTTTGCCGGTTCTTTGCCGGTTCGGTGCCCCGCGATAAAGAGGGGATCACGGTAAAAAACCTGCTTTCACACTCATCTGGACTGCCGCCGTACGCACCTTTTTACCTGGAACTGGTCAAGCTGCCTCCTGAGGCCAGGCGAAACGCACTTGCGCCAATGATTCTGCGAACCCCCCTCGATACTGCTCCCGGAAAGGCAGCCCGCTACAGTGACCTGGGCTATATGCTGCTGGGGTTGATTGTCGAAAAGCAAATGGGTGACAGGCTGGACCGTCTGGCCCGGGACTATTTATTCGCACCGCTTGGAATAGATGAACTTCATTTTTGTCCAACCAGCCCTCAGTCCTCAGACCTCAGCCCTCGGTCCTCAGTCCTGACTTATGCCGCCACTCAGCTCTGTCCCTGGAGAAAGCGGCTTCTGTGCGGCGAAGTGGATGATGAAAATGCATGGGCGCTGGGCGGAGTGGCCGGACACGCCGGGCTTTTCGGCACTGCCCGTGGGACCTTCGAACTGCTTTGCTCCTTATGGGACATTTATGAGGGCCAACCCGGCCGGGGGGCCCGGTTCCCGAGCCCGCCCTCACAAAAGATCGGGCGCGGACTTGAAGCATCGCCCGCGTGGCCACCGGGTGTAGCGGGAGACCCGCAACGTAGTGAGGGTCCGCCCCGCCGCCCCCTGCTGCCCCGGGACATCGTGCGGCTTTTCTGGACCCGGACCGAAACCGCCCAAGGTTTGAGTGATTGGTGTCTGGGCTACGACACCCCGAGCCGCCAGGGTTATTCAAGCGCCGGACACTGTTTTTCCGCAAATACGATCGGGCATCTCGGATTTACGGGTGTCTCTTTTTGGCTGGACCTTGAAAAACGGGTACTGGTTATTCTGCTTACCAACCGTGTCTATCCAACACGGCAAAACGATGCAATCAGGCAGTTAAGACCAGTCTTGCACGATATCATAATGAATACAGTCGTCAGTGGCCAGTCTTCAGTGGCCGGAAAGCTTCTCTGCGACCACTGACCACCGGCCGCCGGCCACTATTTCAAAAAGAGGGCAAAAATGGACACTGACGGAATAAAAAAAATATACCTGGTGGGAATCGGAGGGATAGCCATGGGGACCCTGGCGACGATGCTCAGACAGAGCGGCTTCGAGGTGGCCGGGTCCGACCAGAACCTCTATCCTCCGATGAGTACGCATCTGCGGACTTTGGGGATACCGCTCTTCGAGGGATTTTCGCCGGAAAACCCGCAAAAGTTCGCTCCCGATCTTTTTGTCATGGGCAATGTAATACGGCGGGAAAATCCGGAAGCTCAATTCATTATGGCGCAGGACAGGCCCTGTCTGTCGATGCCCCAGGCAATTTCCCGGCTTTTTCTAAGTGGGCGAAAAAGCATGGTTGTAGCCGGAACCCATGGAAAGAGCACAACCTCGTCTCTTCTCGCCTGGGTGCTCGAGCAGGGCGGAAAAGACCCCGGGGCCTTTATCGGCGCCTTCGTCAAGGATTGGGGCAGGAGCTATCGGCTGGGATCGGGTGATTATATGGTGCTGGAAGGGGATGAATACGACACGGCATTTTTCGACAAAGGGCCCAAGTTCCTGCACTATCAGCCCTATATAGGGATAGTTACAAGCATAGAATTCGATCATGCGGATATTTTCGCCGACATGGACGCCGTTTTGAAAGCATTCCGCGACTTCATCAGGCTGGTCCCCGAGCGGGGATACCTCATCGTGAACGCTGACGACCCAAACTGCGTCTCGCTCTCATCGCAATGCAAAGGACACGTTATTACCTACGGCCACTCTCACCGCGCAGACTGGCGCATCAAATCGGTTGATTTCCGCTCGGGTGAGGTTTCTTTTCGGCTTGCAAACCCCGGGACCTTTCGGGAAGAGACATTCCGGTCCCCGCTGGCCGGCAGGCACAACGTCTGGAACCTCACTGCGGTGATCGCCGCCTCGCGCATCGCCGGAATGAGCATGGAGAACATTCAGGAGTCGGTGCTGGCTTTCAACGGAGTAAGGCGGCGCCAGGACGTGATAGGGGAGTTCGCAGGGGTCCTCGTAGTTGATGATTTCGCTCATCATCCGACCTCCGTTCACGAAACGCTTCTTGGTCTCAAACTATTTTATCCGGAGCGCCGCTTGATCGCCGCCTTCGAACCCAGGAGCAACTCCAGCAGGCGCAACGTCTTCCAGGACAATTACTCGCGTGCATTTTCAGCCGCAGACCTGATCTGCATCAAGCAGCCCCCTGCCATGGGATCGATTCCCGAACCCGAACGCCTGGACGCTCAACGTCTTGTAAACGATATCCGCAAACAGGAAAAAGACGCTCACTTCTTTCAGACCACAGATGAATTGGTGGGATTTCTGCTCGAGTCGGCTCGATCCGGCGACCTGATCGTCTGCATGAGCAACGGGAGCTTCGATGGGCTTACTGAGAGGTTAGCAGAACAATTGAAAGAGGAAGACAAAAGACAAAAACTTGGACAGGATTAACAGGATTTACAGGATTAAGACAAGTCTGTATGATTCCTAGCATCACAGGTATCTGTTTCGAGGGATTGAGGATGTCACGAATTCTTCTGCATACTTGCTGCGGCCCATGCTCTATCTACCCGGTTTCGGCCCTGCGCAGCGAAAATTTTACCGTACACGGATTTTTTTATAATCCTCACATCCAACCATACCAGGAATTCGAAAAAAGGCTCAGCACCCTTCAGGCGTTCGCGGACACAGAGAAACTGGAAATCATCGTCAGGGCCGACTACGATCCGGAAACTTTTTTCCGGCAGGTTGCGTTTCGAGAAACGAACCGCTGCATCTACTGTTATTCTCTGCGATTGGATGCGGCGGCGAGACTGGCAAAAAAGAGCCGCTTCGACGCGTTCACCACAACACTTCTCTACAGCAGGCGCCAAAAGCACGAACTGATAGCCTCCATTTGTGAAGAAGCGTCCAGAAAACACGGTATTGCCTTTCTATACAGGGATTTCAGGTCCGGATGGAGTGAAGGTCAACAGAGGGCAAAAGCGCTCGGCATGTACAGACAGCAATATTGCGGATGCATCTATTCTGAAATGGAAAGGTTTTATAAGAGCAGTAAACAGTGAGCGGTGAGCGGTGAATAGAAAAAACAAAACAAAAGCAGTGAAAATTGGACACTAATAAAAGCCCTTTTTCGAGTGAACTTGAACCTTGCGGCATCCGGGTCGATGAAAGCGGCGATTGGTTTTATAACGGGAACAGGATCTTTCGCACGCAGATACTGGAAGAGCTGTATGCAAGACTGGACCAGTTGCCTACCGGCCAATTCATACTTTCGGACTTCAGCGGCCCCTGCCTGCTCGATGTGGCCGATACTCCCTTCGTGGTTTCCAGGGTGGATCTTCAAAGAGGCAAGTCCGGCAGTGAGACAATACTGATTCGGCTCAAAAATATTTCACAGCCGGAAGCCCTTGATCCCGATACGCTGGCGGCAGGAAAGTCCAATGTTCTCTATTGCCGGGTGGCCCAGGGGCGTTTTTGGGCCAGATTCTCCCGCCCCGCCTATTACCAGCTGGCCGAGTTGGTGCACGAGGACGACACCGGACAAGGCTTTTATATCGGGCTTAACGGAAACAGGCATTACATTGCAGTGATCGAATAGAAAAACGGCCCTGGCATGGTGTCAAAACTTGGGTGCAGGGCCGTTGCGTACTGCGTCAATTAAATGTCGATCCTCATATTATTTCATCGAGCATTTGACCGGCGATTTTACTCGGGTTTATCTGATAGTTTCCGCTCTCCAACTGGCTTTTGATCTGCGCTACCTTTTCGGTGCGGACTTGATCGGTCCCCGTAATCGCCTTTTGGGCTTGGGCCAAGTCCTGATAGTTCTTTGAGAGCTGCACCTGGTCTGAAGAAACACCATTTCCAACCATGGCTTTAGGTTTGGCTGCTGCACTCGTATTCTGCACAGCGCTTGTCACAGGTGGCTGGATTTTCGTTATATTCATTTGCTTCCTTCCGCTACCGGTCCGTCGCCGACTACGGATTCCTTTCCTGCCGGGCCGACATCATCCTGTTTAGGGCACATATTTTCCAAGACCTGACTCGTCATCCGCTCCATCATCATGCGCTTACCTTCGCCCGAAATTGACACTTTTTCGGAGTTCGAATCTGCGCCGCCGCTGTCCCTGCTGCTCTTTGCCAAAAGCTTGGAGCGCTGCAACTGCCGGGTATAGGTCCGTAAAACGCTTTGTACCCGGTAGTCGGTGATAACCATGTTGCTAATCCTCCGACCTTTATATCGGCATAGGATATCTGTTACTTAAGACAAAATTGCTTCCCGAACAACTCGAATCGTACATACCCTCTTTCGTCGGATTTTGCCATCCTGTTTTCTTCTTTCTTCGCATGCGTGACATTTCCTCTCTTTCCACTTCTCCGCACCCTCCGCTTCTCTGCGTGACATCCGAGTTTTGAGTCGCAACCTCAGCGTCTCCGGGTGGCATGAAAATTGTTTACAGTTGATTCGGCTGACATTCAATAAGGCTTGAGATTTTTCAAGGAGGGCAGTGTGAAAAGAGTCGATTGCACACAATGCAGGCATTTTTTCATAACCTGGATGGTCGGGGCACCATTCGGCTGCTCGGCATGGGGCATTAAGGCGCCTCAGTATCCTCACAATGCCGTATATTGCTCATCTGGAGCCCACTGCCAGCTTTTCAAATCCAAGCCCGGCAAAGAGGGCTCGTCGGGCAAATCCGTGTAACCAGTACCGGACTCACAGGGAGGTGTTCAGGCCATGAGTGATCCCACTAGCGGTCGGAGTGAAAAGACCGGAGATAGGAAAAATTCGCATCCGGATACGGCAAAAATTTCCGGCCAGGAAACCACCCTCAGAAAAGCGATCGAGGAACAGGAAGAGGCAGTAAGGATGCGCGATTTGTTGAGACGATCCGTTGCAGCCCTTTCCACCCTGGCAAGAAACGAGAGTGCGGTCGTCTATGAAAGGCTGGCTGATTTCAAGAACTCAGTGCAAAAAGCGACTGCCATCGATGAGATGGAGAAAAGCCTCTCCGCCCTGAGAAACGCCATAGCCAAGAGCGAACAGAGCGTCGCCGGGAACGGCCAGGTTATGTGCGCCACCCACGGCAGGCTTGACGAACTGGTTCCAATGACCGGCCCAAATGGCCACGGCGAAGAGCTCCAGTCGACCTTTCTCAGTTTGGTCTCGGAACTGGACCACGACTTTGGGGAAGAGTACTCCGGGCGCCTGGTCCTGCTTCGGGAAAAAATCGAGCAAAGTGCAAAGATCGAAGATATCGTGGGGCTCAGGGTTGAGATCATCACACTCGTTCAGACATATAACCAGATGATAAGTGAAGAACGCAACCTCGTCACAGAGTTTATATCAGAGATTGGGGCCGGTCTCCTCGAAGTCGAACGGCATTACCTGGTTTCCATCAATCAGACAGGGGAGAGCCATAACGAAAACAAAAGATTCAACAGCCTTCTCGAAAATCAAGTAGACGAGATGAAAAGTTCAGCCCAGCTCAGTACAACGCTCGCCGAGTTCAGGGACCTGGTCATGTCCAGGCTTGCCTCTATACGGTCGGCCCTGGAAGAGAAGCGCAGGTCTGAGGCATTGCGCCAGGAAGGGCTCAAAGAGGAGATGGATTCTCTTACTGAAAACCTGAGCCGGATGAAAAAAGAAGTGGACCAGGTGCACGAAAAGCGCAGGGCGCTCGAAAAAGAGGTCCTTATCGATCCGTTGACCGCAGTAGCCAATCGGCGCGCCCTTAAGGAACGCCTTAAGAACGAATTGTATCGCTTTCAAAGATATCGACAGTATTTTTCGATGCTCCTTTTCGATGTGGATCATTTCAAGCTGATAAACGACCGTTACGGCCACTGGGCCGGAGACAGGTGCCTCAAGGAGATTATTAAACGCTTAAAGCCCATTCTTCGCGAAACGGACTTCATCGGACGGTGGGGAGGAGATGAATTCCTCGTACTCTTTCCGGGTACCGATATCGAGAGTGCGGCTGCGGTTGCCGAAAGGCTGCGCAAGTTGATTGAGAATACCCGATTCGTCTACCACAAGCAGGAAATCAGCTTCACGGTAAGCGTAGGGGTAACCGAAATTCAGGAAGGCGACCAATCCCAGGAAGTGGTCTTTAACCGGGTGGACAAAGCCATGTACAACGCTAAGAAAGCAGGCAGAAACATGGTAGCCAGGATTTAAAGAACAGGACTAAACCCAGCTTCGCTCCCTGAGGGCTGAGGACTGAGTTGAAAAACACCCTGCTACTCGGGCGGGGATAAAACCCTCCGCTGCATCAGGCGGGCTTTATCCCCGCCTGCTTTTGAACTTTACAATTGCACCCTGAGTTCTTCCGTCAAATGTGATCACGTTTCAATACGCTGCAAACTTGTTCCGAAAACCTTATCGATACGCGGAATTTTAAAGCGGTCTCCGAGCTTTGGAACTCGAAGACGGCCCCATCGATATTGTGCTTCTGGATAATGTGCTCGGCGCCGTCTGCACTAAGTTATCGTGCTTACAGGGCGTTGGCGGCATTTGACCTGCCCCGCTACCAAATTTCTCATACCCAATTTAAAGCTGTTTTAAATAGTTCAGCAGAGTGCCGGGAGAGCGTCGGCATAGAGAGTGGAAAAACGCTTTTGAAAATAGTATAGTGAACCGCTTCCAACCGGAGCAGGCGCTTTACTTCGCATGGAGGCCGCCGCCGGAGGAGGAGGCGAACCCGGCCGGCGGTCCCACCGCCTGCTTTACGAACTAGTTTCCACCCGGAAAGGGTCCTTTTCCACCCTGGCGGCGTCAATCTTCGGGTTTGTTTGTGCGGCGTACCCAGGTACGCCTCCGCGCAAGCCCTCGATTTCCTTGCCATGACGAAAAATGCCTCCTTTCCGAATTGGAAACTGTAAGTGTCACATCCGGAGTTTCCGGATGGACAAGAACTAGCGGGACTTAGTTCAGGATGATCTGGGTATCAAGAATCCATACGTATGGAAGACTTATAAAGTTCAGCCACACGGTGTTTGCCCTTCCGTTCGCTCTGGCGGCCGTGCTGCTTGCAAACAGGCACCACCCGGTGAGTTTGCAGACCTTCGCGCTCATCGTGATTGCGATGGCTTCGGCCAGATCGGCGGCTATGGGATTCAATCGCTTCGCCGATTATCGCTACGACCGTCTGAACCCCCGGACGGCAAATCGCCCTCACGTGACGGGCCAGGTTGACCTGTTCTCCGTACTTTTCTTTATTTCTTTTTCGGCGGCTGTTTTCATCGCCTCGGCAATCCTGCTCGGACATCTTTGCATGATCATGTCCATACCGGTCCTGGTGGTGCTGTTCTTGTATTCGTTCACAAAAAGGTTTACCAAGCTCTGCCATCTGGTTCTGGGTTTTGGCATCGGTTTGGCCCCTGCCGGGGCATGGGTCGCTATCAGCGGTACGTTGGATTGGAAAATACTTTTGCTCTCATTTGCGCTCATGACCTACATCGCAGGATTCGATATTCTGTATTCGTGCCAGGATATTGAGTTTGACCGTGCACAGGACCTGTTTTCACTGCCGGCGTGCTGGGGGACCGCAAAAGCCCTGATTTTCTCCACCGGACTGCATGTGCTCACGCTTGTCTTTCTGCTTCTGGTCTATTTTGCCTTCGATCTGGGAAGAATTTATCTTCTTTTCCTTTCGCTCATCAGCGTTTTGATCTTTGCCGAGCACAAGCTGGTCCGTCCGGATTGCCTCGACAAGGTTAATGTTGCCTTTTTCCACGTAAACAGCGCAATATCCATTCTGCTCTTCCTGGGGGTCCTGGCGGCGACGTGACGAAAAGAGCATACCAAAATCTGGGTGAATTCATATCTGAGCTGGAAAAAGCGGGTGAATTACTCCGCGTAAAAGCCCCTGTTTCATGTGATTTGGAAATCACTCACATCACCGACCTGGCGTCCAAAGCCCCCGGGGGCGGTAAGGCCCTGCTTTTCGAGAATGTCCGTGAATCTCGCTTTCCCGTTATTACAAACGCTTTTGGAAGTGAACGCCGAATCTGCATGGCCCTTGGAACGGAGTCCCTGGCCGGCCTGGCTCACCGGATCGAAAGGTTCGTGCGAATAGAGCCCCCGAAATCACTCCGTCAGTTGGCCGATCTGCTTCCACTGGGGCTCGATTTGATAAGATTTCTGCCGCGAAGGACCTCGAATGCCCCTTGCCAGGAAGTCATATACCGGGGAGATCAAATCGACCTTTCCATACTGCCTGTCCTCAAGTGCTGGCCGCAGGACGGCGGTCCCTTTGTCACGCTTCCTGTCGTAATTACCCGAAGTATGGAAACCGGCAGACGAAACGCCGGCATGTACCGTCTCCAGGTTTTCGACCGAAACACGACGGGAATGCACTGGCATATACACAAGGACGGTTCACACTATTTCCAGGAATACCGCAGGGCCGGCAGGCGCATGCCGGTCGCGGTCGCGATCGGCACCGACCCGGCGGTGACTTATGCCGCGACGGCCCCTCTTCCAAGGGGGATAGATGAGATGATGCTCGCCGGCTTTATCCGCAAAAGACCCGTTCAGATGACGCGCTGTGTCTCTGTAGACCTGGAAGTTCCGGCTGAGGCCGAATTCGTACTCGAAGGATATGTCGACCCTGAAGAACTGCGTCTGGAAGGACCATTCGGCGACCACACAGGGTACTACTCACTGGTCGGCGAATATCCGGTCTTCCATCTCACTGCGCTGACACACCGCCGCAATCCGGTTTACTCCGCCACCATCGTCGGGCGGCCTCCGATGGAAGACTGCTGGCTTGCCAAGGCAACCGAACGTATATTCCTCCCGCTCCTGGGAGCCATTCATCCCGAAGTTCGCGATTTTTGGATGCCTTGGGAAGGAGTGTTCCACAATGTTGTCGTGCTGGCTATCGATAAGGAATACCCGGGCCATGCTCGAAGGATCATGAGCTCCGTATGGGGGCAGGGACAAATGAGCTTCTCCAAGGCCGTGGCGCTTTTGGACGGCGGAGTTGACCTCAATAATCCCGGAAAGGTCATCGAGACGATTCTGGATGAAGTTGACCTGGAAAGCGATATCTACATCGCCGAAGGCGTTCTGGACGTTTTGGACCACAGCGCCCCCGATCCTCTTTTTGGGTCCAAAATTGGAATCGACGCCACAAGGCGCCACCCGGATGAAAGGCAGAGATCCAAGCCTTATGCAGGGCCGATTCCGGCGGATAAGGAGATAGAAAAAGGCATAAGGGACACATCCTGCATGCTCTGCGCTTTTCATTGCCCACCCATCGGCGCCAGAAACCGCCCGCTGCTTCTTAACTTCGCCAAAGACGGCACTGTTGCGGGCAGGACCATTTCCGAGGGCTTGCTTCAAAAACCACAGCTAAGGGCGTTCTCCATACTGGTTCTGCTTGATGCCGGCATTGACCTGCGGGACTATTCGCTCGTACTGTGGAAGGTATTCAACAACGTCGATCCCAAAAGGGACATCCTTGTGCACAGCGGCCGAATGGTGATTGACGCTACCAGCAAAGGCCCCGAGGATGGCCATGCCAGGCCCTGGCCGGCCGACATCGAAATGGATCCCCAAATAGTCAAAAGGGTCGAAGAGAGGTCAAAAGAGTTGGGAATAGAGGCGGTGGGACCGCCAGCCAGGTTCGCCGCTGCCTTCGGCAGCGGCAATGCAAAAGCAAGGAGAGACGACGTATGAGTGCCACCCGATCTATTTTTCTCCGCGCCCTCCGCGTCTCCGCGTGACATCTGTCTATTTTTAATTCTCCGCGTCTTCCGCGTCTCCGCGTGACCTGATTTGCATTGAAAAAGGCTGTCAAAAGTGGTATAAGTAGATGTTTTAGTAGCGGTTTCAATAGCTTATCTTCTACGCTCGAACTTTTGCTTCAAAAACGACCAAAGGGTATTGGAGCGAACAGAGGGATTGATCAGTTTATGCAAGATGTCGATATAACACCCCCTTTTCCTAATGAGGAATATAACGCCCAACAGATAACCGTGCTGGAAGGCCTGAGCGCAGTGCGAGTGCGCCCTTCGATGTACATCGGCAATGTTTCCACCGAAGGTCTTCATCATCTCGTCTATGAGGTGGTCGATAACAGCATTGACGAAGCTCTGGCAGGTCATTGCAACCATATTCGAGTGCAAATTCACCTGGACGGCTCCGTCACGGTCGACGACAACGGGCGCGGAATTCCGGTGGACCTTCACAAAAAGGAAAACATGCCGGCCGTAACGGTTGTTATGACAAAGCTGCACGCGGGCGGTAAATTTGATGATTCGACCTACAAGGTCTCCGGCGGTCTTCACGGAGTCGGGGTATCCGTGGTAAACGCGCTCAGCGAGTACCTGGAGGTGGAAATCCGACGCAACGGCAAGGTTTACTTTCAGCGCTACGAGCGCGGAGTACCGAAAACCGAGGTTTTGACCACGGGCGAAACCCAAAAGCGGGGCACGCGTGTAACATTCAAGCCCGACTCGACCATTTTCGAAGAAACGGAGATGAGTTTCGACATACTTGCGGAACGCATGAGAGAGCTTGCTTTTCTGAACAGCGGAGTTCGAATCGAGCTTGTTGACGAGAGCGTTCCAAAGGAAAAGGTGTTCTATTATGAAGGGGGCCTTGTCTCGTTTGTCGAATACCTGAACCGGAACAAGGAGCCCCTGTTTGCCGAGGTCGTTTCCATATTAGGCGACAAGGGGGGGATCGTAGCGGCTGTAGCCATCCAATATAACGCCACCTATAACGAGAAGATCTTCACCTTCGCCAACAATATCAACACCAAAGAAGGCGGGTCTCACCTGGCGGGCTTCAAGGCGGGCCTGACGAGGTCTATCAAACAGTATGCCATTCAGAACAAAACTCTCAAGCAGCCGGACCTGGAGCGCCTGACGGGAGATGATGTGCGCGAAGGCCTGACGGCGGTTGTAAGCATCAAGCTTCCTTCGCCCCAGTTTGAAGGCCAGACCAAGACCAAGCTGGGAAACAGCGATGTGAAGGGCCTTGTCGAAAATCTGGTCTACGAGGGGCTTTCCACCTACTTTGAGGAAAATCCGAAGATCATCAGGACCATCCTCGACAAGGTCTTGGAGGCGGCAAGGGCCCGAGAGGCCGCACGGCGTGCAAAAGAGCTCACTCGAAGAAAAGGCGTGCTGGGCGATCACTCCCTTCCGGGTAAACTGGCCGACTGCCAGGAGCGCGATCCCTCAAAGAGCGAGATTTTCATAGTGGAGGGCGATTCGGCCGGAGGTTCCGCTAAACAGGGCAGAAACAGGGCTTTTCAGGCCATACTGCCGCTGCGGGGCAAGATATTGAACGTCGAGAAATCGCGTTTTGACAAGATGTTGGAAAACCAGGAAATCCGAAACATGATTTCCGCGCTGGGCACGGGAATCGGCAAGGACGAATTCAATGCCGAAAAGGCGCGCTATCACCGCATATTCATAATGACCGACGCCGATGTGGACGGCGCGCACATTCGCACTCTTTTGTTGACGTTTTTTTTCCGCCAGATGCCCGAACTGATCGAGCTCGGATACCTCTATATTGCGCAGCCGCCGCTCTATCGCCTGGCGGTCGGCAAAGCGGAGCATTACTTGAAGGACGACGACAGCCTCGACGCATTTTTGCTCAAGCGCGCTTCAGAGAAGAAAAAGCTGCTTGTGCCGGGCCGCGACGAGCCGCTTCCGCCCGAGGAACTGATTAGCCTTCTCA
>OMOE01000141.1:19132-81707 GCA_900290365.1 Syntrophobacter sp. SbD1
GGGCCGCGACGAGCCGCTTCCGCCCGAGGAACTGATTAGCCTTCTCAAGACCTTCTCCAAGTATGAACAATGGCTGGAGCGTCAAGCCCAGAAAGGGATGTCCAAGAAGCTGCTCGAGCAGATAATCCGAATTTTCGATGAAAACAGGCTCGATGAGGCCGACCCGGAGACATGGGCTTCAGTTCTCAGGGAGAAACTGCAAACGATCGGCTATGAAGTGGTTTCTATTGAAGTTGAGGAGGAGTATCGCGGCTACGACCTCGATGTTATGGAACCATCCAACGGGCATAAAAAGAAACGGATCACCTACGATTTCCTCGCTTCCGCCGAATTTCGCAAACTGCTCTCACTTTACAGACAACTGGCCCTCCTGCACGCCACCCCGTACGTTGTAGAGGACAGCCAGGGTCAGCAGACCTTCGACGATCCGAGGACTTTTTTTCAGCACCTGATGGACGAGGCCCGCAAAGGCACGACTATCCAGAGATATAAAGGTCTCGGTGAAATGAACCCCGAGCAGCTCTGGGAGACTACAATGAACCCGGAAAAAAGGACTCTTCTCCAGGTGAAGGTAGAAGACCAGGTACTCGCCGATGAGCTTTTTACATGCCTCATGGGGGACCCGGTGGAACCCAGGCGCGAATTCATACAGACCAATGCACTCGATTTCCGTGAGCTGGATATATAGAGGAACAGATGGATCTCAAAACCATAAACATTGCTGACGAAATAAAGCTTTCATATCTCGATTATGCGATGAGCGTCATAATCGGGAGGGCCATACCCGACGTTCGCGACGGCCTCAAGCCGGTGCACCGGCGCATTCTTTTTTCGATGCACGAGGCCGGTAACGATCACAACAAGCCTTACAAGAAGTCGGCGCGCATCGTCGGCGAGGTCATGGGTAAGTTTCACCCGCATGGAGACGCCGCCATCTACGATGCGACGGTCCGGATGGCGCAGGATTTTTCGATGCGCCAAGTGCTCGTGGACGGCCAAGGCAACTTCGGCTCGGTGGACGGCGATCCTCCGGCCGCCATGCGGTACACGGAAATCCGGATGTCCAAGCTGGGCATGGAGTTCATGCGGGACATCGAGAAGGAAACGGTCCCGTTTCAGCCAAACTACGACAATACGCTGCTGGAGCCGACGGTTCTTCCGAGCCGCTCGCCGAATCTGCTTTTGAACGGCTCATCGGGAATAGCGGTCGGAATGGCTACAAACATTCCTCCGCACAACCTGCGCGAACTTTGTTCCGGCGTTCTTGCGCTCATCGATGATCCCGATATGACTATCAAGGGGCTTATGGGTCACATTCCCGGCCCGGACTTTCCGACGGCAGGCTTTGTGTGCGGTTGCGATGGAATCGCAGAAGCCTACGAGACCGGCAAGGGCGTGATAAAGATGCGCGGCCGCGTCGATGTCGAGGAATCGGGGAAAAAGCAGCACCTGATAATCACCGAACTTCCCTTCCAGGTGAACAAGGCAAGGCTCCAGGAACGCATCGCCGAACTGGTCAAAGTCAAAAGAATCGAGGGAATCACAGATATCCGCGACGAATCGGACCGCCAGGGAATGCGCGTAGTCATCACCCTGCGCCAGGGAGAAGATCCAAAGGTCGTCGAAAATCTACTCTACAAGAACACGGCGCTCGAAAGCACTTTCGGGATCATAATGCTTTCCGTAGTGGATAACAGGCCGGAGGTTTTAAGCCTCAAGGCGATGCTGCAGCATTTTATCGATTTTCGTCGTGAGACTGTGGTAAAGCGCACCCAGTTCGAGCTAAAACAAGCGGAAAAGCGCGCGCATATATTGGAGGGATTGAAAATAGCCCTCGATAACCTCGATGCGGTAATTTCCCTCATCCGTGCCGCTCAAAATCCGCCGGAGGCCAAACGGAGCCTCATAGCACAGTTCGAGTTCTCAGACGTTCAGGCCCAGGAAATACTGAACATGAGACTCCAGCGTCTTACCGGGCTTGAGCGTGAAAAAATCATTAAGGACTATAATGATATTATAATGGAGATCGAACGCCTCAAAGGGATACTTGCCTCCGCCGCTTTGGTCGATCAGATTGTCCGGGATGAAACTCAGGAACTGATGAACGAATTCGGCGATGCTCGCAAGACCGAACTGATCCAGGATCCCGGCTCTATTTGCATCGAAGACCTCATTCCAATTGAAGAAATGGTGGTAACCATTTCGAGGGCCGGCTACATAAAGAGGACCCCGCTGTCGGTCTACCGCAACCAGAATCGTGGCGGGAAGGGCCGAAGCGGAATGAGCACCCGCGAAGAAGACGTTGTGACCAGCCTTTTTACGGCCATGTCGCACGACTACCTGCTTCTGTTCACCAACCGCGGGCAGGTCTTCTGGCTCAAGGTCTATGAGATTCCGGAAGTGGGACCCTCTGCGCTTGGAAAAGCGGTGGTGAATCTTCTTCCACTTCAACCTGGAGAAAAGATACAAACAATCCTGCCGGTGAGCGAATTTTCACCCGGCCACTATGCGGTGATGGCCACCAAAAACGGCATAATAAAGAAAAGCGATCTGTCCGTTTTCGCCAACCCCCGGTCCAACGGCATACGGGCGATCGTCATGGACGACGATGACGAACTTATCTCGGTGGTGATCACCGACGGTGAGCGCGATCTTTTCCTTATGAGCCGCGAGGGCAAGTGCATACGGGTAAAAGAGGATGAGTTCCGGCCTCTCGGACGCGTCAGCCGCGGTATTCGAGGGATGAAGGTCAAGGGGGGCGAACTGGTCGGAATGGATGTCATCGATCCGCAAAAGTGTATGCTGGTGGTTACGGAAAAAGGATTTGGAAAACGCACGTCCGAGGAAAGCTACCGTTGCCAGGGCCGTGGCGGACAGGGAGTGCTCAATATCAAAGTGACCGAACGTATCGGGCACGTGATCGGTTTCCGCCAGGTCGGCGAGGAAAACAGTATCATGCTGATAACGGACAGGGGCCGCCTCATAAGGATGCCCGTTTCCCAGATAAGCAAAATCGGACGGGTAACTCAGGGAGTGAAGCTGATTGGCCTCAACGAAGGCGAGAAAGTGGTGGACCTCACCGTACTCGACGAAACGGAAGACTCCAGTGAAGACTCCAGTGAAGAGATTAGAGAGGAAGAATAGAATTTGTCTAGAGATATGGGGACGGTAGGTGTAATCGGAGCCGGAAGCTGGGGTACCACTATCGCCCATGTGCTTGCTTCCAAGGGTTTGAAAGTCAATCTCTGGGTGTTCGAAGAAGAGCTAAGCGAAATAATCCGCAGAACGGCTGAAAACACTGTCTATCTTCCCGGACACCGGCTTCATGAAGGTGTGTACGCTAACAGTTCGATCGAGGAAGTGACCCGTGCAAGCAGTTTACTGATAATGGTCGTTCCTTCCCACGTCTATCGCGGGGCAGTCATGCGTATGCTGCCTCACTTGCGGCAGGACTCCATAATCGTAAACGCAACCAAAGGCATAGAGAATGACACGCTCCTGACAATGTCGGGCATCTGGAAAGAACTCCTGCCGGCGCAAAACCGCGTAGAACTGCTCTGCCTCTCCGGCCCTTCTTTCGCCCATGAAGTCATCCGTGGAATTCCTACCGCTGTAACGCTTGCAGCCCCGAACCTGGAAACCGCCAGGCAGGTTCAGCAAGTACTCTCGACCGCCAGATTCCGCATTTATACCAGCCTCGATGTTACCGGTGTGGAAGTCGCCGGAGCTTCAAAAAACGTCATAGCCCTCGCAGCAGGCGCCTGCGATGGTCTATCTTTCGGGTACAATGCCCGTGCGGCCCTCATTACACGCGGCCTGGCCGAAATTTCAAGGCTTGGCGTCAAAATGGGCGCTCACCCGCTAACCTTCTCAGGCCTCGCTGGAATAGGAGACCTTCTGCTTACCTGTACCGGAGACCTGAGCCGGAACCGAAAGGTAGGAATGCAGCTCGGACAGGGCAGAAAGCTTAGCGATATCCTTGGCGAAATGCGTCAGGTGGCAGAGGGAGTCATTACCGCCAAATCGATTCACTTCCTTGCCGAAAAAATGAACGTGGAGATGCCGATATGTGAGCAGGTCTATCGCGTACTCTACGAGGATAAGGACCCGCTGCTGGTTGTAAGAGAACTCCTGGACCGCGACCTCAAACACGAGATGGAATTCGATCCTGATATTTGCCCGGTCAATGATAAAACCCGTTAGAAAATTGCAAATTTGTGACTCCAGGCGTATTCCTTAGACAACTCATATAGTTAGGAATATTCTTATAGACATCTCTCTACTTCTGTCCACCTGATCGTGGTCATTGATAATTCTCCAATTTTGCCGATAGTTTCTACCCATTTCCTACCGCAATAAATCCCCCTGTAACCTGTCTAAAAAATTACTAATTTAGCACTCTGGTTATTTCACCATGTTCATCGATATCTGAGGATAAAGAACATGAGGAACATAGTTGTTTTGCTTCCTATCCAGGTCACGCCAACCCCTTCCCTCCCTTTTGCCGATGCCGGCAATTCGAGTTGGACCTTCCACCCCGTAAACTACCCGGGCGCAGCCCTTACCGTTCCCCAGGCCGTTAACCTGATCGGAAAGGCTGCCGGTTATGCCGGCACTATTGTGGGATTCTATTACAATGACGGTTGGCATGGCTTTTACACCACCGACTTCACAAATCAGGCAACTTTTGTCAGTATCGACTATCCGGGCGCAGCCAGTACTATTCCAGGCACGGGCGGCACTCTTGCCACAAGCATAAATGACAGTGGGTGCATCGTAGGATATTGGACCGATAGCCGCGGCGGCGTGCACGGCTTTATCTACGATAACTCGGGCGCCGCCGGTTTTGACTGCTTAGACGCAGCACAAACTCATCCCATCGGTATAAACGACGCCAACGCAATCGTCGGGCGCTATCTGGACGGCAACGGCAACTCGCACGGCTTTTACACCACCGATCCCACAGATCCCGCAAGCTTTGCCGGCATTGACTACCCGGGCGCATCACAAACTCTGGCCACCGCCCTCAACAATCACGGCCTCATCGTGGGGCACTATCAGGCCGGAAAGAGTGCGTCCCATGGATTTATCTACAATCACACCACCGGTGTTTATACCGGTTTCGACTACCCAAGGGCCATCGCCACATTTCCCTCCGGCGTAAATGATAACGGACGGATTTCAGGATACTATACCGACAACAGAGGCGGCCAACATGGGTTTTTTTGGCCTCCTTTCACCACGATTGACTATCCCGGCAGTACAAGCGGCACGAATGTCTTCACTATAGGTGACGCTGACACACTCCCCGGGGTGTACAACGACGTGGGGTTCGTTGCACTCTCTTCTTCCCCCGCCAACTGATACCAAGCAGTTTTTAGTTGTTAGTTTTCAGTTTTGAGTTAACTCAAAACTCGAAACTCCTAATCACCTGCCTTGCCGGATGCTTATCTTTAATAAGAAGTATTCGTTTTCCAATTGCAGGAAGGAGGCCGCATATGGATTTTGTCTTCCAGGATGAAATCAAAGAACTCATGCGAAGTAGAAACGATTATTGTGTATCGCTTTACCTGCCGACCCACCGGGTCGGACGGGAGACCGAACAGACTTCCATACGACTCGAAAACCTGCTCAGGGGCGCCGAAAAGCAACTGGTAGCGCAGGGAATGCGTTCTCCGGAAGCCAAAGATTTTCTAAGACCAGCTCAAGATCTTGCAAAAGACGGTTTTTTTAACCGCCACCTGGCTGACGGACTCACTGTTTTTATCTCCGGGGACCTGTTCAGATACTTTCGGCTGCCGATCCATTTCGATGAAAGGCTGTTCGTGGGCCGGCAATTCTATCTCAGGCCGCTCATACCAATGCTGCATTGCTGTAAAAAATTCCACATTCTGGCCGTGAGCAGAAAGTCGGTGCGTCTGCTGGAGTGCACCGAATTCGAAGTGAATGAAATCGAACTCAAAGGCGTGCCCCTGAGCATGCAGGAAGCACTCGGTTATGACCAGCAATCGACTCCTCTTTTCCGAATGGCTTCCCAGGGTTCCGGCCGCGGGGCCGCACCCATGGTCCACGGGCATGGCGGCGGCAGCGAATCGGAAAAGGAGCAACTCTGGCATTATTTTCAGATTCTGAAGAACAGCCTCCATCCATATTTTAAAGAGGACATACCTCTGGTGTTTGCCGGGGTGGACTATCTTTTTCCCATGTTCCGGCTGGTGGATGTACATAAGAATACCATTAACGAATCCATCGAAGGAAATCCAGACGAACTGGGCTCTCTTGAGCTTCTCAAGCGAGGATTACCCCTCGTATCGTCCTATTTTGACCGGGAGAAAAGACGGGCGATCGGACGCTACATGAATCTTCTGGGAGGGCTGCTTACATCCGATACTATTGAGGAAATAGTGCCGAATGCGGTCGCGGGACGAGTTGACACGCTTTTTGTCGACAACGACAGGCAGAAATGGGGAAAATTCGATCCCGCCTCGGGCCAGGTCGAAATTCATCCCGAACAACATCGCGGCGATGAAGACCTGCTCGATGTGGCTCTCAACCAGGCGTACCTCAACGGAGGAGACGTCTACGGACTCGATCCGGCGGATATGCCCGGTCACAGTGGCGGGGCTGCTATATTTCGATACTGATGGATTACGTGGCAGGGGAGCTCAGCGTGGCGGTGACGCTGCGCCCACCCTTGCAACCCTAATAATCCCCTCTCCCCTTTAAAAAAAGCTGAGGAGCAAAGCGGGGTCTCGCTTCTCTTCTAGACACGAAGGGCCATATCAAACCCGTCTTTTACCGCATCCGAAATTTTTCCTATTGCTTTGGCATCCCCTATTACCAGAACATCGGACAGGTTGGAAGGCGCCGCTCGAGCCAGATCATTAACCGGCATGGAACCGGCTGCAAGAATGATTGTGTCCGCGGGGATCGACTCCGTCCCATTTTCGGTTTCTACACGTAAGTATCCCTCTGAAATATCGAGAATTTTCGTTTTAGTGCGGATATCCACCCCCATGAGCTTAAGATTTTTAAGCAGTACCCATCGGGTGCTTATGCCAACATTTTTTGCCGGTCGCTCGGCCCTCACGATGATGGTTATCTTACGCCCGCTGTTGTAGAGTAAACTGCGAAGCTGTTCCAACTCTACCGCCCGGTGGTATGCCAGAAAGGAAAAGGTCTCGGCAGTCGGAACGCCGAGATTTGCCACCAGCATGGCCGTTTCACATCCGATAGCTCCTCCTCCGATAACGACCACTCTTTTTCCGATATCGGCAATGGCGCCACAGAGCACATCCCAGGCATTTATGACGTTGGGTCCATCGATTCCAGGAATATTCAATTTCGCTGGTTTGGCGCCGGTTGCAACCACCAGGAGGTCTGAGGCCTCAGATTCGATTATTTCGGGAGTCAGCGGGGTGTTAAGCTTTATTTTTACATTCGAGGACTTCAAACGATTCTCAAGACTTGTCACGGCTTCCAGGTAGACGCTTTTTCCGGGCAGTGGGCCGATCAGGTTTATTTGACCGCCCAATTTATTGTCCTTTTCATACAAAGTAACATCATGGCCTCTTTGGCCGGCAATTAAGGCAAACTCCATACCGGCAGGGCCGCCGCCGGCCACGAAAATCCGCTTTTTTACATCAGCTTCGCGAATTTCCGTCTCCGCCTCCCGCCCGGCTCTAGGGTTGAGAGTGCAGCATACCCTTGAACCTGCAAAAATTGCATCGATGCATCCCTGGTTACAGCCAATGCAAGGTACTCGCTCGTGCTGTCTGCCGGTCAGCACCTTTGTCGGCAGATCAGGGTCCGCGATGAGCGGTCTCCCCCAGCAGATCATATCCGCTGCGCCGGAGCGCAAAGCCTTCTCGGCCAGACTTGGGTCTCCCAAGCGGTTGGAAGCAAAAACCGACACGCCAACTTTCTCCCTGATCGCGCGGGCCAGATACAGATATGCGCCAGGAGGCACCTCGCTGGTCACCTGCGGAACAGTCGTCTCATGCCAACCCCCGGTGACATTGATGGCGTCAACCCCAGCTTTCTCAGCGGCAATGCAAAAAAGAGAAGACTCTGCGAGGGTATTGCCGCCTTTTACGAAATCCTGCCCGGAGACCCTTATCCCCATGGGAAAGTCTTTTCCAACAGCATTTCTCACTTGGGTTATGACTTCCAACCCGAAGCGCATCCGATTCTCGACCGAGCCGCCATATTCGTCTGATCTATGATTGGTAACAGGAGATAAGAATTCTCCGATTAAGTAGCTGCCGCCAGTCAATATTTCCATATAATCAAACCCTGCCGACCTAGCCCGCATTGCCGCTTTGACATAGGCGTCCTTAACTTCCTCTATGTCCTCTTTGGTCATGGCGCGAGGCAACTCTCCACTCAAGGGATTGGCTATGGCGGATGGAGCTATTGGTTTCATCCCGGTCATCTGTTCAGATGCATTGCGACCTTGTTGCATGAGCTGTATGCCAATTTTGACATCGGTGGTTTTGTGAAGCAGATCGATATATTCCAAAAACGGGTCTATATGGCTGTCGTCGAAAAGGCCGAGGATAAACGGAGAGCTGCCGACTCTATCAATTGCCACGGGGCCGATTATCATTAGGCCGACCCCTCCCTTTGCCCTTTCCAGGTAGAAGGCCTTATAACGTTCTGTAAGACTGTAATCGTCGGTATAGAAGAGCGCCATCGCGGGCATAACGATTCTATTTTTTATGGAAAGACCATTGATGTCGATAGGCTCAAAGAGCTTCACAAATTCCATGACGCCACTCCTTATAACAGTAATTGATTTCTTCTTGTTCTTGGAAGACTTGAGTCGATAGGCGTCTATGGCCCCTTCAACTTCTTTTTGACCCCCAGAACCGGACAAACAGCCTGTAGAAGCACGACTTGAGCAACGGATCCAAGTAGAAGCTTGCCCACCCTGGATCTGCTTCTTATGCCCACGATAATCTCATCGACTTTGTTCTGTTCCGCGATCAAGAGAAGATGCACTCCGGCATGGTCATCGAACCCCCGATAGGCAAGAAGCGTTTTACAGGGAATGCCCCGCTCATCAAAAAAGGCCTGTACTTCCTTGAGGCCCAGTTCTGTAGGCTCAATCCTCTTCGGATAGGATTGGTCATCACTTATATGCGATGCTACCGCAAGAACTTCTCCCTTGAAGGCACGAGCACGTTTTTCGGCTTCTTTTACCCCTTGTTTTGCTTCGTCCGAGCCATCGTAACAGAGCATTATTTTCATATTTCCGGTTCCTTCGATCATGAGTCTAATTCCTTAAGAGAGTTGTATTGATCTAGCACTTCCGGGTTAGCGAGGGCAAAACGGTTCTCGACATCCTTGCCATGAATGATATTGCGTACTGCCAGTTCCACCTTCTTGCCGCTAAGAGTGTAAGGAATATCTGCAACAGCGATGATCTTGGCCGGGACATGCCTGGGTGTGGTATTTTGGCGAATCGTGCTCTTGATGCGTTTCAAAAGCTCTTCATCCAATTCGCATCCTTGGCGGAGCTTAACAAAAAGGATGACTCGAACATCATTTTCCCAATCCTGTCCTATCACAAGGCTGTCGAGAATTTCCGGAATGGTTTCGACTTGTCGATAAATCTCGGCCGTGCCGATGCGCACTCCGCCCGGATTGAGCGTTGCATCCGAACGCCCATGGATGATCACTCCACCATGCATGGTGATCTCGATGTGATCACCATGGGCCCAAACGCCTGGATAAGACTCGAAGTAGGCGCTTCGATACTTCCGGCCTTCGGAATCGTTCCAGAACCCGACCGGCATCGAGGGGGCAGCCGCGGTGCATACCAGTTCACCTTTTTTTCCAATGACCGGATTGCCGTCTTGATCGTATGCCTCAACTTTCATCCCTAGTCCCCGGCATTGCAGTTCCCCGGCATATACCGGTCCTATCGGGTTTCCGAGCATAAAGCAGGATATGATATCGGTCCCCCCGGAGATGGAAGAAAGGACAATGTCACTTTTGATGTCCCGATATACGTATTCGAAGCTTTCAATTGAAAGTGGTGACCCGGTGGAGAGCACCGCCCTGAGCGGAGAAAGGTCGAAAGCCTTACCTGGTTTTACACCTGCCTTTTCGATACCGGAAAGATACTTTGCGCTTGTTCCGAAAACGGAGACTTTCTCGTCCTGTGCAAGGCGCCATAGAACATCAGGATTCCGGTGAAAAGGAGATCCATCGTAAAGAAGCACACGTACCCCCAGGGCAAGCGAGCTTACGAGCCAATTCCACATCATCCAACCGCAGGTCGTATAATAAAAGATGGTGTCTTCACGCTTCAGGTCAGTGTGTAGCTTCAACTCCTTCAAATGCTGAACGAGCGTTCCAGCCGCCTCATGCACGATGCACTTCGGAGCGCCGGTCGTACCGGATGAGTACATAATGTAGACGGGATGGTTTGCTGGGAGTTGCTCGAAAACCAGTTCGGGAACCTCTCCCCTAGAGAGAAAATCATCGTAAAGCACTCCCTTGGGAACACCCGAAATGTCAGGCTTGGAATCGGTATAGGGCACTACGATAATGTGTTCCACCGTGGGCAATTCTTTTGCGATTCCCCCAATTAACGAGAGGGAATCAAACTTCTTTCCGCCGTAACTATATCCATTGGCTGTGAAAAGGACTTGGGGACCGATCTGTCCAAACCTGTCGAGCAAGCCTCCGGAACCGAAATCGGGAGAACATGATGACCATGTCGCGCCGATGCTGGTTGCCGCAAGCATAGCCACCACGGTTTCAATCATATTCGGCATAAAGCCGGCAATGCGGTCACCCGGCTTTATGCCGATATTGCGCAAAGAACATGCTAGGCGTGCGACCTGGTCGTAAAGCTCCGCGTTGGTGATACTGACAGTGGATGCGGCTTCTCCCTTAAAACTAAGGGCGACCCGATCATCCCTGTATCTGAGCAAATTTTCAGCAAAGTTAAGCCGCGCCCCTTCAAACCACTTGGCTCCGGGTAGCTTGGAGGCCTCGTCGATGATAAATTCATAAGGCTTGCTGAATATTACACCGGAGTAATTCCAGACAGCTTCCCAGAAAAGGGGGATTTCATTAATCGACCACCTGTAAAGCTCGTCATAGCTGGAAATTGACATGCCATAGCGTTCGTTAACATACCGGATAAACTGATACATATTGGTGCTCTTCACTCGTTCTTCCGAGGGTTCCCAAAGCAGTTTACTCATCATTACCTCTTATGTTCATATGTGGAGATTGGGTTAGTCCCTTTTCCGCTTTGGTTTCATCGGAAAGCGTATCAATCAGCAAGTCAAGATCGTTAAACGTATGTTCGCCGAGAATGTTTCCACCCGGTATATCCACATTGCCAGTCAGGGCTGGAGAAATGCCCACCGCTCTCCCATTTTAAAAAGCGTTCGTATTATGTTCAAGGGCATTTCCCCATGTCAGCGCAGCCGGCTTGCTTGTAGCGTACATTCTGGCTGCGGCCCTGATCTTGTCCGCCGACACCCAGGTTATCTCCGCCGCCCACTCCGGCGTGCACGGATGGACTCTTTCTTTCAGTTCTTCGAAACCAACGGTCCATTCTTGAACGAACTTCTTGTCATATAGTGATTCCTCAATAATCACATGATTGAAGGCCAACGCCAGCGCCTCATCCGTGCCGGGTCGCACAGGAAGCCAGATGTCAGCCATCTTGGCCATATGGGTTTCGCGAGGATCGACCACTATGAGCTTTTTGCCCTTGCTCAAAAATCGCCTGACACTGAACTGGCTTTCGGCGTCGGGGCCTGACACGTAAGGGTGTTTACCCCAGCACAAGAGGCATTCCGGGTATACGTTGCTGCCATAACCGTAATCGCTGATAATCAGATCGCCGTAAGTCAGGCATGAGACAATAATGCGTGGAATAAAACACTGAGCCGTGCCAGGTTCGATCCAGTTCGGAGAACCCAGTGCATGGGTAAACCGCACAACATGTGGAAAGTAATAGCGTCCGGTTCCATGGGCGACAGCGATGCTTTCAGGACCGTATACGTTTCGAATATCCTTTATCTTTGCGGTCAGAATTTCATATGCCTCGTCCCAGGTTATCCGTTCCCATTTTCCTTCTCCGCGTTCTCCTATGCGCTTCACAGGGTGGATAATTCGATCCGGATGATATAGATGATCGATACTGGCCAAGCCCTTAGCGCAAATCATTCCCCGACTAATTGGCGAGTCCGGGTCACCTTCGATCTTAATGACTTTTTCGTCCCTCAAATGCACAAGAACCCCGCACCCTCCGTGGCACATTCTGCATGCACTTTTGAGTACTTTATCTCCGGACATTTATCGTCTCTCCTTTGATGCATTAAACGGGGAAGACTTTCAACTCCGAAGGCTTTGTTTCGCCAGTGGCCCGGACATTAGCCTTTGGACCCATCGCCCGCTGCGGCAGAAGAAATCGCGCAAGAGACGGCAACAGAATCAGGGTGCCCAACATATTCCATAGGAACATAAAGGCGAGCATGATCCCCATATCCGCCTGGAACTTGATCGGCGAAAAAGCCCAGGTGGCAACCGCCGCAGCCAGCGTAACTCCCACCAGTATGACGACCCTGCCCGTAAAAAGGAGCGTTCGGTAGTACGCATCGGACAGGGTCCTTCCTGCCCGCAAGTGTCCCAGCATGACGCTTAGCAGGTAGAGTGCGTAATCCACGCCGATCCCGACACCGAGTGCAATCACAGGTAAAGTCGAGACCTTGACTCCAATCCCCAGCCGAACCATGAGCGCTTCTGCCAGGATGGATGTCAGCATTAACGGAATGACCGCGCAAAGAACAGCGCGCCAGGAGCGGAATGTGATGTAGCACAACAGAATTACCGCGCCGTAAACCATAAACAGCATCTGACGGTTGGCTTTCTTGACGACAATATTGGTCGCTGCATCGATTCCAGCGCTGCCGGCGCCCAGCAGGAAGGTGGCATTCTCCGTGTTGTTTTCAGCGGCGAAGGCCTCGACCGTATTAACCACATCGGTCAGAGTATCGGCCTTGTGGTCCTTTAGGTAGGTGTACACGGTCAACAGGTCACAAGTATCGTTGTAAAGCCCTCGTGGCGCATTGGAAGTGATCGCATTTACCATAACCTGGTTGTGCGGGACCTCGTACCATTTCAAGCTGCCTTCACTTAGCCCTGCAAAGACTTGCCGGTTGAGCAGCGCCAGGGAATTCGTAGACTCCACCCCTTTCAACTGGCGCAGGTCCCACTCCAGAGCGTCCAGCCGAATCACTGTATCGTAGAGGCTGCACTTGCCCATGGGGGTCTCCACAAGGACGGCGAGTACGTCGCTGCTGGCCCCGTAGTTGGCCTGCATGAAGGCGTTATCGCGGTTGTAACGGGAATCTGAACGCAATTCCGGCGCACCGGGGTCGAGGTCCCCTATTTTCAAGTCCCTACTCACTGCGTAGCCTCCCACAGCCAGAGCTACACTGCATGCAATGGCTGTGACGGCCCACCGGCGCTTGGTGAACAGGTCAAGAATTCTCCAGACGATGTGCGGGGCTTCCCCCGACCTGCCGGCCTCTTCCGCCTTGAGGCTTCTAAGCGCGGCTTTCGGGCTCACACCCACGTAGCTCAAAAATACCGGCACCAGGATAAGGTTGGTGAAAATGATCACGGCGACCCCCATGCTGGCAATGAGGGCGAGTTCCTTGATTACATCTATATCGATGATCATGAGCACCGCAAAGCCCACGGCGTCGGCCATGAGCGCCGTCAGCCCTGCAAGAAACAGTCTGCGGAAAGTGTAGCGGGCGGCGACCTGCCTGTGCGTACCGCGCCCAATGTCCTGCATGACGCCGTTCATTTTCTGGGCGCCGTGGCTCATGGCTATGGCGAACACCAAGAACGGCACCAAAACGGAATAGGGGTCGAGTTCATAGCCCAGGCTCGATGAAAGCCCCAGTTGCCAGATGACGCCTATAAGCGAGCAGGCAACCACCACGAACGTACTCCGGAGGCAGCGCGTATACCAATAGAGCACGGCAAGTGAAATCAGGAATGCTACGCCAAAGAAAAGAAATATCTGGCGGACGCCTTCGATGAGGTCCCCCGCCACTTTGGCAAAGCCAGTGATATGGATCTGAATGGCATCGCTTTGATATTTAGTCCGAAGTGCTTCGAGGTTATCCGAGAACTTCCCGTAATCCAAAGGCTTCCCTGTGTTGGAGTCCTTTGAAAGCAAAGGGACAAAGATTATGCTCGACTTGTGATTCAAAGCCACGATCTGGCCGATTTCATGCGACCGCTCAACGTTTCGTCGAACCTGCTCCACGCTTTCGTCCGATCCGTTATAGTCGTTGGGGATTACCGGGCCCCCTTCGTAGCCCTCTTCGGTAACCCCAACCCAGCGTGTCCCAGGTGACCAAAGGGACCTCATGTACGCGCGATCCACACCGGGCAGTAGAAAAACCTCGTCGGAAATCTTTTGCAGGGTGCCCAGGTAGGCAGCATCGTAGATCGTTCCCTTTGTCGCCTCTACCGCGATCCGCACCGCGTTCCCGAGTCCTCCGAGATCCGCCTTGTGCTTGAGATAGTTGGCTATATAGGGATGTCCGGTGGGAATGGTCTTCTCAAAGTTGGCGTTCAGGCGCAGGTGAGCAGCCTGGTAGCCAAGCACGGCGGTGATAATGATGCACAGTGCAACCAGCACCCCACGGTTGTTAAAAAGTATTTGCTCTACAATCGAACCGGATTTTTTGTCGAATTCTTCCAGGTTACGTATGACCGGTTGAACCTCATCATGACTTCCGTGCATCATTGAACACCTCCGGTCTTTGCTTCACGGGCTGCCCCGGACAGCGGAACTCGAATGACTCCTCCAAGACCCACAGTCACAAGGGTTTTTCCATTTCCCAGTGCTATCATGGCAGCCACCGGCGGCAGGGGTTGAGTGTCAAGCAGATACAATGTCCGTCCCTGATCTCGACTCTCCAGGAGAGACCCTGCCTGATTGGCGAAGACCAGGGTCCCGTCAGGGAGGACTGTTGAGGCGCCAAGGGAGACCGGCACGGGGTCTTCCCCCTGCGTAAACGACCTTCCCTGGTCTGCGGTCCAATAAACGTTTCCGCGAAGACCCCCCAATACGATCACGCCGGACCTCTCGGCGTCGAGTGTGAAGAAGGTGCCGCCGTACGGTGTTTCGATCCTCGTGAATTTACGCCCTTTATCGGTTGAGCGCAGGAACAGCCCCTGCTCACCCGCTATATAGAGATCGCCGCCGACAGCCTGGATTGCGTAAAGGTGGCTGCCTTTGGGATTTTCGACGTGATCCATCCAGGGCTGCCAAGTTTTTCCGCCATTTTCCGTGCGAAAAATCAACCCATAGGCGCCGACTATAAAGCCGGTTTGGTTGTCCTCGAAATAGAGGTCAAGGAAAGGCTTGTCGGGTCCGTCGTTAACAAGGAGTTGAGCGGCATCAAGTTGCTTTCTTGCTGTCTCACCATCGGGGCCGCCACGGTCTGCGTTGGCCATGGCCGCTTCCACGGCAAGTTTTGCCCCTGCCACGCCGTCGAGTTGCTTAGTCCAGGTCTCGCCCCTGTCCTCCGTATGCAGCACAATGCCAGAATGACCTACTGCCCAGCCACGGGTCGGTGTGAGGAACTTTACGCAAGTCAAAGACACTCTCGTTGGCACATCAACCTGGCGCCAGGTCTGCCCCTCATTATCCGAGAGGATCACGAGTCCGCGCTCCCCTACGGCAACCAGCCGGCTGCCGGCCAGAGCCACATCAAGCAGTACGCATTGGGCAGGGTTGTGCACCTGTAGCGCGGGGCTGTCCAACGGGTCCGACACTGTCAAGCCACCGGCAAAAACCGGCCCGGGAACCCCGACAATCAGGACTAACATAAAAGCAACCACTATTCGTTGCATCTCATCTCCTAAAAACTTCCGGCTAACGGCCGATTAACGCACGCCCTCGCCGGCTAACGCCTCAGGCGTGAAAACACGGTCAGAATAATACGGCATAATCTTGTACTGCTCGGGTTTACCGTTCAGGAGCACATTAACGAAGAACGTGCCCCCCAATAAATCGTAATCACCCCAGGTAGTATTAATGGTCGCAGGAATATCGGGTGCCGTGGCGATGATGGTAAAAAGAGTACGCCACAGTTGTCCATTAGCGTCCCAACGGTCGGCCAGTGCCGCGATCCAGGTGTCCTCGTCCAAGTAGTATAGATCCCTGGGGGATGTGTTACGCTGGCCTTCGCGAAGTTTTGCTTCCACGACCCAGACACGATGGAGTTCCCAGCGCACGTGATCCGGGTTCATATAATGCTCTCCCAGTACTTGATCTATCGCGGGCGCAAAAGTCTTATTAGAATTGTAAGGGATGTACATCTCCTTTTTCCCGACAATATTCCAATCAAATGGGCGTAGCGAGTCAGCCCCACCGAACACGTCCACCTCATCGAAAGTCGAGACTCCGGCCGAAAAAGGGGTGGGAGTGTCACAACATGAAATAGGAAGCCTGCGCACGCGTCTTTGTCCTGTCAGATAGGTCCAGGCCATGGTCTTATCGGGATCATTTTTCAAGATGCCCACGAGTCCTTCGCCCGCACGAATCGGAGGCCCGGTGTTGATGGTACGCACGACCCAGTTGTCGCCGTTATATGTCTCCAACGAGCCATCTTTTTTGTAATAGGGCATCTGGGTGTCGTTAGTACTCTCATTCAACACCACGTGCTTGCCGTCCGCGGTCCCCATGATGCCGGTAAAGGTCATGTGCCAGGAGGCGCCACGCCAGCGTACAAGATGGTTCCACATTAGCTCAGCGCCGCTTTTGGGTATCGGGAACGCAACACCTCCATAGGCCCCCCCGAGGGTGTACCCGTTGAGCTTGGCGTTTGTTGCATTCTTGAAGGTATTGTCGTAAACCCATTGGGGAGCCGCGTTGGTGCGCCTGGTCTGGTAAACATCAATCCGATAGTCGGGGTACTTCTTCATGAGCGCCTTAACACCCTCGGTAAGCTTGTCTGTGTACTGGTCCATGTTCTTGGCCGAGATCGAGTAAAGCGGTTTGTCTTCCGGGAATGGGTCAGGTCTTTTGCCGCCGTTTACAAAACCTGGGATAGGCGTGGTGTACCCTCCATCCCATGCCGGAATGGTTCCTTCCTTGTTTCCTGCTTTTTCCGCTCCAAGCGGTGTTAGCGTAGTCTTGAGCTGCTCCGCTTCCTGAGCGGATACGGCCGCAAACGCGTTGCCGCTAAGTCCCAGCAACGCACAACAACTGCCGACAACGATTACCTTTCCTAATGTTCTCATCCGCTTGCCTCCATTAAAATGTATGTGTAACCGAGAATTGGACATAATCCCTATCAGCTAAGCTCTGATCAAATGAGAATTGGTTATTCGAATTCAGGGTTGTGCCCGGAGCTCCATAGAAATCAGTGAAGGTTAGGTGAAACCGCCACGTATCCAGGTAAATTACCTGTATCCCGAGGTTGAAATCCCCTCCCTTGTTGGGTCCGAAGTTATCGATCACCGAAGATGTGCCTATGGGGAAGTAGGACATGCCGATCGGAAAGGTGAGATCAATCCCTGAACAGACCTGGCGATACGCCGGTTCGTAAACAAATCGGAACCCCACGGCATTCCTGGTGGTATTGGGGTCCAGAGCGCCCGGGTTATCCGTGATGCAAAGACGCTCGTTCCAGGCAATTTCTCCAAGCAGTGTGGCTTCCTTCGAGATAAAGGATGGACCGAAGGAGGTTAGAGTCGAAATCTGAGCGTGTATCGAGTCGCCGACCGCATATAAGGGATGGGAGCTGTTGTCGGCCTGCACTCCAGGCAATACCGTCACCGCATCGCTCACCAAAGGCGTATTGACGCGCGCGGATACTTCTCCTGCAAGGTTAACTATACCGATTGATGTGCTCGCGCTGGCGCCGTACGACTGGATTCCGTCCGGGTATACAAGGGCGTACTGGCCGACCTGGCCTGTTGCAGGGTTGACCCCGACACCAGGGTAGATATAAAGCTGCGGAACTTTCTCGTTGTAGCGAATAGCGTATAGGCCGAAGTCATACTCTCCACACCGGAAGCGGGCATCAATCCCTCCCTGGCCGGAGTCACTCCCATTGATATCCTGTCCGTGGTACATAGCCGCCAGAGGTCCGCCCGGGATCAGGGGCGGTCCCACGAACAGACGCTCTGCGCCGGGACCGAAAAAATCCAAAGTCGAGAAATAACTATCCACCCCGGGCAACCTCGTTTGCTCCCAGGCGAGCTGATAATAGGCGCCTATCGAGAACTGAGGGCTTATCTGCAACTGTCCGCCGATTTGCGGGACGGGCCTAATAATTTCCTTAAACTGCGAGTTCGGCACAGAGAGGAGCTTGATGACATCGATGGGCGCCATGCCATTGGCAATTCCATTGTTTCCAAAAAACAGGCTTTCACCCCACAACTGTGCGAACTGTCCGCCACGCCAACTCAGAGTGGACGAGCCAATATCATTGGAGCCGAAGACGAAGCCATCCAGAAGCTCCGCGTCCAGGCCATGCAGCTTTTGGGTTTCGCTGGGAAAGCTATTGCTGGACCCTAGCCCATTGTAAGTTGCAGGAGAATTATTGTCGTTTGATGCACGAAAGTAAAACGGGTCGTACCATCCTGCCGCACTAAAGCGTACGCCATAATTTTTGTATTTAACGTCAAACTCGGACAACAGGTCGAAACGGGCGGAGTCAAAGCCGGCACGGAAGGCACGATCTCCATCGTCCTGGTTGATGTTGGAGGTCAGCACGCTTGAAGGATTATCCAGCCGATAGAGGGTGCTGAATTTGGCCGTATTATCCAAGCTGATCGTTAGGTCCGGGTCACCCGTGTCGAAGTTAAAGGCCTGTGCAGGCTGGACAACCAGAAATAAAGCAAGGATGGCCGCGCCCAGGACAGTCATCCACCTTTGATGCCGCAAATCCGAAACGTATGTAGCTCTTTTCATGATCTCTCTCCTCCCATTTAGCCGAAGTTCACCGATCTCGTTCATCGCCCCATCTATCCCTACCGAGAGCCTGTTCCTGTGCATCTCCGTTTCAATAGCCCCCCAATTCCATGACCGCCTCAACCATGGCCGCCAGGTTCTCCGGTTTTGTCTCATCAGGAAGGCCAACAGAAGCGTCAATGATCAATCCTCCGTTATCACCAAAGATCTCGATCAACTCTTTGACATCGTCCCTAACTTCCGCAGGCGAGCCGGTAGTCATAAGCGAAGAGGGAACATTGCCCCAAAAACACATCGTGTCTCCCAAAACTTCCTTGGCTTTTCTGCGATCAACTACCTCGAAGTGGCCGGCAACTTTGCCCTTGGGCAGTTCTTTGAGAAACTCGAGCCGGGGGGTGTAATTGCCCTCGAATAAAGGGACGGGGGTCAGCCCGGCGTCCAGCAGTCCCGAGATTAAGGCATTGAGACACGGCCAGTAAAACCGGGCGTACTGATCGTTTGACATGAAACCGGCGGCGCCCCAATGGAGGGGAATAAAGACACGGGAGCAGCCTGTGTTTTTGGCCGATATAATTCCCTTCTGTATTGAGGCCGGAGTGAGCATCTCGATGGTCTCCAGAAGCTTTTCCGGTGCGCGGTACATATCTGTCATTGCGCCGCGCATGCCCCTCAGAAAATCCCCCACGCAATCGAAGGCCGTCAGGGTTACCCCTCCAAATGCGAGGGGATAACCTGCCTCCCTCATCTCCGTCAGATATTTGGTGGTGGCCTGTCGATACCTCACGAACTCTTCTCCAAGTGCAACAAGCTGCTTCAGAAGATCGAGGATCGAAGGCTCCGCGGCGATCTCCGGGAGGATAAAAGCAAGATCGTATGGGTTTGAAAGCCAGTAGAGAGGGGGTAGGGCTAATTCTGCCAGAGGTGCGAGGGTTGTCGAAATCTGAGGCCAGATTTTCTTGAGAGTAAAACCGTTCGGATCGGTTATGAATTCAGCGTATTCCGTCGATTTTAGTGTCCCGTCACAACTGAATTGAAACGGCTGGTCATCTCTAAGCAAACCTCCCGGCCATTTGAATCCTGTCAATCCCAGGTTCTCGAGAAATCTAGCTGGAGGAAAGGCTAAGGGAGACATGGCAGTATCGAGATCCAGACGGACAGTCATATTCTTCATTGACTCGTAGCGCTGTTCGTAAAACAGCATCGCGTCTTTGTTGGAGATGCCTGCGGCACGTGTTGGATAGTAATGAGCTATCAAAGGAGCTACTGGAACCCGATCCGGCTTTTTTAGCGCTATGGCGTCGGTTAAACGCTTTTCCCTTTCCTGGAATGAGGTGTGGCTAAAAGAGTCCAACTTACTCCTCCTTTTCGTTGGATATTGACGGAGAACCGCCTTTGTAAGTATCGTCCACCGACAAGCACTTTGGATCAATTGCGGTGTGATCCGCGGACAGGAAAAGTGAGCAGAAGGTCGAACGGCAGAATGGGGAGCGCGGGAATGTTGGCTCATCGTGACTGAATTACCAGTCAGTTACGAAAATAGCACAAGTCGAAATTGCTAGTCAAGAATTTTTTCGGCGGTGAGTCAAACCTGCAAAGAGTGGAAAAAACAGCGTTCAAACTTGATCTATCGATGGTCCGTCAGTTTTTCCGCCGTAATTTGAATAATTTTGACAAGCCCTTTTTGGGTCCGCCTTTTTCGGCTTGCCATGACAGGCAAAGAGGTTTAGACTTCTTTCATAATCGGCTAATGACCTGGCGGTCAGCGCATCTATGTGCTGTAGGGAGGACTAATTTTGAGAATGCTTGCCCGGAAAGTGGATTCAAAATCGGCCCCGATGAGTATTTCTGAATTGAGCAAGGTGTCAGGATTTTCCAAATCTACGATTCATCACTACCTGAAATTGGGTCTTCTGCCTCCGCCCAACAAAACCAGGGCTAATTTGCACGTATACAATGCAACCCATTTGAAGTGGCTCCGACGTATTCAGCAAATGAAGGAAACAGGAAACCTCTCGCTGACGGAGCTAAAGGAATTGCTCGATAAGGGCCTCCTGACCAGCGATGACGCCTCCGCCCCGCAAACCGCATCCTCACCCGATGTGCAGCAGATGGAAACCGATGTCCTGGACCTGCAACAGGCCAAGAGGTTGCATATCATCGACAAGTCAATCGCCTTGTTTTCCAAATTCGGCTACGAGGCGGTAAAAGTCAGCGATATCACCGACGCGCTGCAGATGGGAAAGGGCACCTTTTACCTGTACTTTAAAAACAAAAGGGAACTCCTGCTTGCGTGCTTCGATAGACTCTATTCACTGATCTTGCCTCTGGAGATGTGGGATGTGGTTCGAAACGAGAAGGATATTTTTCTCAAGCTGCGCCATAGGTGGTCAGGGGGAAATGAGAAATATTCTTCCTTCTCAGGGGTGCTGAGTCTCATTCGCACTTCATGCTTTTGGGACGATGAAGAGGTGAAAGAAAACGCGAGAAGGGCCTATGATGTAATTATTGCACCCATCAGAAAAGATCTGGAAGTGGCAATCGCCAGCGGCAAAATCAGGGCGATGGATGCAGAACTGGCGTCTTACGCCGTTCTCGGGGTAATGGAAGGTCTCTCCTTTCGCCTTACTCTCGATTCAAGGTATTCCAATAAAGAAGGCGCCGACTTTATTTACCCATTCCTCATGTCTGCTCTTACTGCCGATAAACCATGCGAAGCCGTGGAAAAAGTCGTTGAGGGCGCGCGCATGACAGTAACCGATATGAACGGAACGGCCATCGAACTGAGCGGTACGCTCTTCAGTAACTCGCCTTACCTCACCGGAAAGCTGGGTGATGCGGAAATAAAGGTCGATCCGTTGCTACTATCAACCATCGCAGTGAGTTCCGCAGATTCAAAGAGGATCGCCCTGCTCTCCGCAAAAAACGGGCAGGAAATATCGCTCGAAATCGACGGCGATACCATAATTGAAGGAGATACACCTTTTGGCAGTTTGCAGATTCCCTTCGCGAAAGTGTCTGAAATATCGTTCCATGCGAATGAAACTTAGCCCATCCCGGGCACAATAATTTTTTTGCTTCCTTTGTAATCCATAGAAAAAAACCCCGAAAAAATCCTTGACACCAGAGTCGCGTCCAGTTATTGTGCGCATACTGACTGATGCGTCAGTCGTAGTAGTTGAGGCGTCGGCTTTCCGATGCTCGGTGATGACAGTGCCCTGTTCGCAGATATCCTCGCTCGCTCAAGCTCTTTTTTTTCATTTGGACCGCTTACTCTCTGTGGCCTGGCTTTCGGCTATCACGCCCGATCTATAAAGGAGAGATGATGTTCACCCTGGGAGATATTCCTCGAAGAGGCGCTCGCTTATACGCTAAAAAAGAAGCCCTGGTCTTCGGAGGCGCCCGGCTGACGTACGCACGGTTTGACCAGAGGGTCAACCGCGCAGCCAATGCGCTCTTAAACTTGGGATGCCAGAAAGGCCAGCGCATCGCCATTCTCTCGGAAAACAGTGGAGAGTATCTCGAAGTCTACTTTGGAGCTGCCAAAGCCGGCCTGGCCCTGGTGCCTCTGAACTTCAGGCTGGCTCCCGGCGAACTCGTTCAGATCGTAAATGATGCCGAGCCGATAGTGTTTCTGGCAGGCGATGGATACGAAAGCGTGGCATCCATCATCAGGCAAAAAGTGCGATGTGTCCGGACATGGATAAGTCTGGACAATCCGTCTGAGGGATATGTGTCATACGAAGAGATTCTGAGGAATGCTCCGGATTGTGATCCTCTGGTGCAAGTGGACGAAAACGAGCTTGCTGTTCTGATGTACACGGGCGGAACTACCGGCCTTCCCAAAGGCGTAATCCTTACTCACAGAAATCTGCTCTCCGCAACCCTCGGCATGGCACTCGGCTGGCAGTTCAACGAGTTCGACACCACCTGCATGTTCCTGCCTCTGTTCCATGCATCCATATGGCCGGTCTTCGTTTGTATGATGGTCGGCGGGAAGGTCGTTTTGATCAGGCGTCCTGAACTCGGAGTCATTCTTCAAACAATTCAGGATGAAAAATGCACCCATATGAACGCAGTCCCCACAATCTACAACTGGCTGCTGGATTATCCCGGTCTGGATAATTTCGACTTGTCAAGTCTTCGGCTCATTATCTACTCCGGCAGTCCGATGCCTGTTGAAATCCTCAAGCGGTGCATGAGCAAGTTCGGCAACATTATGGCCCAGGGATACGGTCTTACTGAAGCCGCCCCGCTCGTCACAATGCTCCTGCCTCACGACCACGTGTTGGAAGGGCCAGGATCGAGGCTGCTCATGAGCGCCGGAAAAGAATCGGTCCCGGTCGAGGTGATGGTGGCAGGAGTGGATGGGGCGCCATTGAAAGCCGGAGAGGTCGGGGAAATCGCTGTACGTGGACCTAACATTACAGTCGGCTATTGGAAAAGAGAAGAGCTGACAAAAGATAAAATACGGGATGGCTGGCTGTATACCGGCGATGTGGGGCGGCTTGATGAAGAGGGATACCTTTATTTGATAGACCGCAAGGCTGACATGATCGTCACGGGCGGTGAAAACGTCTATCCGACGGAAACGGAAAACGTTCTCTACCAGCACCCGGCTGTCCACGAGTGTGCCGTTACTTCAGCGCCGGACCGGAAATGGGGAGAAAGGGTACAGGCGGTAGTAGTCTTGAAGGAAGGAGCTATAGCAACGGAGGAGGAGTTGATTGCATTCAGCAAGGAAAGACTGGCGGGATACAAGTGCCCCAAGAAAATCGAATTCTGGGACCAGATACCAAAGACCCCTATCGGCAAATTGCTTCGCAAAGATGTGAAAAAAGAGTTCTGGAAGGACATGCATAGAAACATCGGTTAGCAGAAAACAATAAGCCCTTTGAAAGGAGATACTATGTCAGACAATAAGTTCCCCCATTTACTCAGCCCAATCAAGATAGGTCCGTTCGAGCTCAAAAACCGTATCGCTCTGGCCCCGATGAACGAGACAATGGCAGGTCTAAACGGTGAGTGCACAATGCAGGAAGTTGCATATTACGCCACCAGGGCAAAGGGCGGGACAGCATTGATAACGACCGGCGCCATTATGGCGACCAGACTTGGTTCACGTTTTGTATGGGGCCGGAACATGCACTGCTTCAATCCTGGGCACCTGCAAGGACTGGGCATGCTCACCACACACATTCACTATTTTGGAGGCCTGGCCAGTGCTCAAATGAGCATGGGATTCGGACGGCAGGGACATTCTTATGATGAAAATGAGCTGGCGCCGGCCCCGACAGCAGGTCTTCCCTATGAAGCGGCCATGAATACCCAGACAAAAGGACTGGAAAAAGTTTTTGCAAAAAGCGAAAGGGCGCGCGGGTTTCTGGTCGGACAGATGACGCGGGAGATGAGCATTTCCGAGATCCGCAGCGAGCAGAAAGAATATGCCCAGAGCTGCCAACTTGCTGTTATCGCGGGTTTTGACATGATCGAGATACACGGCCCCCACGGATATCTTGAGCACGAGTTCCTCTCCCCCCTCTCCAACAAAAGAACCGATATGTATGGCGGGGAATGGCGGAATCGTAAACGCCTCATCAATGAAACGATGGAGCAGGTCCGTTATGCCTGTCCAGGCGTTGCTGTTGGCGTTCGCATCAGCGCGGAAGAGCACGTTGAGGGCGGATTGACTCGCGAGGAGATGATTGATCTGGCCAAAGACCTGGAGGCCAGAGGCGCGGACTTTATCAGTCTCTCAGATGGCGGAGGTTATGAAGAGACATGCCATCTCGTCGGGACCGAAGAAGCTGCCGCACACATTCCTGGTGCTGGAGCGGATTTCAAGAAGGCATTGAAGGTCCCTGTTATCGTTGCATCCCAGCATGATCCGGTCAAGGCCGAGGCCGATATCGCGGCCGGAAAATTTGATATCTCCGCCATGGCCCGTCAATTGTTTGCCGATCCGGAGTACGCAAACAAGTTGATGCAGGGGCGTGCCGATGAAATCGTTCGCTGCAAAAGATGCAATATGTGCCTGATGCGGTGCCTCTCGGGTATTACTCCCGAATGTCCTCAGAATCCATGGCTGGGGAGAGAATACGCTGACCCTGAATATGGCTTTGGAGCGCGCCGGAAGCATGAGTCAATCCTCATGAAAGGCGTGCAGAATGCGCCCATGCCGGCATTGGAAAGACCGTGGTGGAAAACGGAGATTCCCCTGCTTGAAGAACACTGGAGAGCATTTCGCGGTCCCGGCCCAAGGAAATAGCTTAATTCAAAGGCATGTCCCTGATAGGTCCCTTTTGGCCTAAAACCTCGGGGGACCTGAAACATATGTCAGACGAGTGAGGAAGACAGTCGCGGAACTTCTGGAAACTGACACTGACGGGAGACAAAGGAGCATCAAATGGCAGAAGAATTTAATCAGGACGGCTTCTTCAAAATAGATCCGGAAGCGCACCTGGTGGGAGACAGTGAGCCCTTCGAGTATTTTCCAGGAGTCAAGCTGTGGTGGCACTCAATTGCAGCCATTAAGCGGCCGATGATGCAGGGAATGCCCAAGTCCTTCATGGAGACGCTTGAACCACACGAATTGAAGAAGGCTGCCGATCCGGAGTCGCTGCTTGCAGCCATGGACAAATACGGCGTGGATATTGCCTGCCTGCTGCCAGAGTCGATGATGGACACCACGGGGTATACGGGCCGGTTTTGCAGCAATGGTGAAATGGCGAAGGTGGTCGAGTCGAATCCGGACCGATTCGTATATCAGCCGAATCTCTCACCAATAAAACACAAGGGCGTCAAGAACACGATCTGGGAACTCGAATATTGGGCAAAAGAAAAGGGTGCAAAGGTTTTGAAATATTATCCTCCCGAGGATACCCACATAAACGATCTCGACCTCTGGCCATTTTATAAAAAAGCCGAGGAACTGGACATCGTTCTCAACATTCATACGGGCTTCGGCTGGTGTGCGCCCGGCAAGTTCAGCAACGGCCTTCCCATGTACCTGGATGATGTGGCCCGCGATTTTCCTGATTTGAAGCTCGTAGCCTTCCACATGGGATACCCTTATTGCGACGACCTCAACATGGTGGCAATGGCTCACAAGAATGTCTACGTCTGCATAAGCCTCGTGGTGACCTGGGCCCTATCTTCCCCGCGCAAGTTCGCCAAAATGCTCGGCGAGGCCCTGCGATGGGTCGGTCCCGACAAGATCATCTGGGGCAGCGACGACCCGGGACTTCACATGCAGATGGCCTGTGCAGTCAGGGGATTCATGGATTTCAAGATGCCGCAAGAACTGCAGGAACAATACGGCTATCAGGATGTCACTGATGAAGATAAACGAAAAATCTTTGGCGAAAACTTGGGAAGACTTATGGGCATAGATATCTCGAAAAGAAGAGTTCCAGGCATAAAAACAACTGTGCCATTGAAGTGAAGGGAGAATAGTGTCATGTCCAAGGCGGAGTTTGCGATCATAGGCACCGGAGAAGTTCCCTGCGGCATTTACCCAGATAGAAGCGAGTTCGAGATAGCTTACAGAGTCGCCAAGCTGGCTATAGCGGACGCAGGGATAGATAAGAACGAAATTGGAGCCGTTCTCAATGCGGCCCATATCATGGGTTCGGAGTTCAACACGGAGGCCTTCTTCGGACGTCTCCCCGAAGCGATAGGGGCGAAAAATTGTAAGATCGTTGCCACTACAGTATCCGGGGGAGGATCGAGCTTTTCGATAAGGAAGACGGCCGAGGGCATTCTGCACTCTGGTGAAACCGATTATGTCCTGGTTATACATGCCCAGCGTTTTTCCCAATTCGCCGCAAACGAGCAGATAAACTTTTTTGCCCATGCGGGGTCCGACCTGGAGTGGGAAGTCCCTTACGGCATGACCTACAATGCCCTCGCAGCGATGATGACCCAGGGCTACATGGCCTATACCGGGACAACAGTCGAACAGGTGGCAAGTGTATGTGTGGCCTGCCGTAAGTGGGCAAATCTACAGCCCAACGCCATGTTCCGAGATAAGCCCCTTACAGTCGATGACGTGCTTAAAAGCCGAATGGTTGCATATCCTTTGACCGCAATGATGTGTAACGTCCTGGCGGATGGTGGATGCGCCTACATCATGACCACTGCTGAAAAGGCAAAAAAGGTCTGTTCCAGGCCTGTCTACGTGCTGGGAGAAGCCTCCGACTTCAGTCATCGCAGCATCGTAAATCTAAAAACGAAGAATATCGACAAAATGTATGAGTTCTACGCGCCCGTCGCTCAAAAAGCCTATGAGCGCGCAGGCCTCGGTCCGAAGGATATGGACATTTTCGAAGTATACGGAGCTTATCCTATCACTTCGCTAATGTTTTTGGATTCCTTGGGCATCGTTGAGCCGGGCAGGTCCGGCGCACTTGTGGAATCGGGTGAAACAAGTCCTGGAGGAAGATATCCCACTTCCACCAACGGCGAAGCTATGAGCTTCGGGCATACCGGTACTGGAGTAGGATTTTCGGTTTTCGTGGAAGGCATTCGTCAGCTCCAGGGTAAAGCCGGGAAAGCACAGGTCGATGGCGCCAGGTTCCTTATAGAGGATTGTGGCGGCGGCGCCTTCATGGATGCTCATTTTACAGTTTTGGGCAACGAAATACCGAACCCCACACTTTGAATCCAGAGTTAAAAGCCCAAGGAGCAAACCATGATCACTAACATGAATATCAGAGAGATTCTAAAGCAGAAGCTTGGATGCAAGGATGAAGATTTCGATAGACCAATGCCCGTACCGGCACCTTGGTCAATGCCCTTTTGGGATGCCGCCAGAAAGCGCAAGCTGGTTCTCAAAAAATGCACATGTTGCGGTCACATAGACCATCCTCCCTATCTTTACTGCACTTCCTGCTCCGAGGAAGAATGCGAGTGGATAGAAGCGTCCGGCAAAGCCACTCTCTATGCCTATGCTGTGAACGTCTATGGGGTACCTTTTGCGTTTATGGAGGACCTGCCCTACGTGCTGGCTTTGGTAGACCTCCCGGAAGGTCCGCGCATGATCTCCAATATTGTAGGCTGCGATCCAAAAGACCTTAAAAACGGCATGGAACTGAAAGTGGTCTTTGATGATGTTTCCCCAGAGATCACTCTGCCTAAGTGGAAACCGGTTTCGAAGTGAAGGGACGCATAATGACAAAGCACTACGAAAGACTCCTCTGTGAGCGTAAAGGCGACAGGGAAGAAGCATTGTGGATCGTCCTCAATAACGAAAAGATGCGCAATGCTCTCGACGATACGATGCAACGCGAGTTGCTCGATGTCCTTAATGAAATCGCCTTCGACCACAGCATCCGTTGCGTGGTCGTTACAGGTGCAGGCGAGAAGACTTTTTGCAGCGGCGGTGACATCACGGCATTTCAAACCATGAACAATCTGACCGGATACGACAACATCCGCCAGAGGGGCAACGCTATTCAGCAGCTTATCAGCAACATGGAAAAGCCGGTGATAGCCGCTGTAAACGGGCATTGTTATGCAGGCGGACTGGAACTTGCTCTCATGTGCGACTTCATCTACGCCACCGGAAAATCCACCTTCGGGCTCCTGGAGATAAACCTGGGACTCCTTCCGGGCTGGGGCGGCACGGTGGGACTCCCCAGGGCCGTTCCCGTTCGGCGGGCCAGGGAGATGATCTATCGCGGAGAAATCATAGGCGCTCAGGAAGCATATGATTGGGGGCTGATAAATCGGATATTTTCCACGCGGGAAGAAATGGTGCAGGAACTCGAAAAGGTTGTCGCCGAGATTCTTTCCAAACCCGCAATGGCTCTACGGGCGGCGAAGGCTATCGTGAACGCGTCTATAACCTGCGTCAGCACCGATGCCATTATGGCAATCGAGCGGGGCAATCTAATGTGGTTGATGCCCTCGGAGGATTTACAGGAAGGGGTCGCGGCTTTTGTCGAGAAGCGAAAACCCCAATTCAAGGGGCGATAAAGGAGCACCAAATGGATTTCTACTTCACAGAGGAACAAAGACTTATTCAGGATACCTACCGCAAATTTCGCGAGAAGGAATTGACTCCGCAATACGTTCGATGGATCGACGAGAACTGTGACTACCTTCCCGAGGACATGCTGCAGAAGCTGGCCGAACTCGGGACAATGGGGATCACGATCCCCCGGGAATATGGCGGTCTTGGCCTGGGAATGACGGAGTTCTGCATCATCACCGAAGAATTATCGACTGCCAACCCCGCTGTGGCCATGTGTGCGCTGATCGGACTATCTTTCGGTGCTACGCCCATCATGGGTATCGGCAACCAGGAGCAAAAGCGCAAGCATCTTCCACGGATCGCTGAGGGGAAAGAGAAGTGGGCGCTGTGCATGACCGAGCCCGGCGGCGGCACCGACATCCTGGGGGCCATAACAACATCGGCGGCAAAGGATGCCGACAGCTATGTCGTTAACGGTACCAAGATGTGGATAACAGGCGCACACAAAGCCGATTACCTTATGACACTCGTTATAACCGACAAGACAGTCGATCGCAAAAAAGGCCTCTCAGCCCTGATCATCGATGCAAAGAGCGAGGGGATCACCATTCGTCCCATCCGGAAACTTGGAATACACGGATGCGGTGTGAATGAGGTACACTTTGAAGATGTAAGGGTGCCCGCCGAAAACCTGCTCGGAGAGGAAAACCGTGGCTGGTACCAACTGCTCGGGACCCTCAATCCCGAGCGAATCTCAACATCACTCTTCTCGCTGGGTATTGCAAGGGCCGCCTTCAACTACGCCCTCCAATATTCGAAAGAGAGAAGGGCCTTCGGGAAGACTATCGGGAGTTTTCAGATTTTGCAGCACTACCTGGCCGATATCGCCATTGAGATCGAAAACGCACGCAACCTGATCTACAAGTGCGCATGGCTGTGCGATACAGGCCAGAAATATGATGTTGAAGTAGCGATGGCCAAGATCGTGGCATGCCGTGCTTCCGAGCTGGCTGCCCTCCATGGAATGGAAATCCTGGGAGGCTACGGTTTTGCTATGGAGTACGACATGCAGCGGTACTTCAGGGATTATAAACAGATGAAATTTTCCCCCATTTCCGACGAAATGGCCAGGAATTATATAGCCGAGGTAGGGTTTGGACTTCCCAGAAGTTTCTGATGAGCCCGTTGGATACCGGAATAAGGATAACAGTCGATGTCTAAAGAAAATGATGTAGTGATCGTATCGGCAGCCCGAACTGCGATTGCCAAATTCGGTGGAACGATCAAAGACGTAAAAGCTTCGAAACTGGCGGCGTTTGTAATCGAGGAGGTACTCAGGAGGGCCGGTAATCTGGAGGCCAAACTGCTCGATGAGATCATCCTGGGTGAGTGTACTCAATGTTTCGATGAGGCCAATACGGCTAGGACGGCGGCACTGGTGGCCGGTCTTCCAGTCGAGATACCTGCATTCACAGTGCAGCGCAATTGCTCGTCATCCATGCAGGCCCTTGTTTCCGGCGTCCAGGAGATACGCAGTGGAGATGCCGATGTGGTGCTCGTTGCCGGGGTTGAGTCGATGAGCTGTGCTCCCTACTACATGCCCGATGCAAGGTGGGGGATGCGCCTCATGAATCATGAGGTGCTCGATGCCCTTTGGGAGTCGCTCCACTGCGGCAGCAAGCTCCTGGGGGCCCCTCTGATAATGGGGATTACCGCCGAGAACCTGGCGGAGAAATACGGCATATCACGTAAAGAGCAGGACCAGTTGGCCATGGAGAGTCACAACAAAGCGGAAGCCGCCATCAAGTCAGGCCGCTTTAAAAACGAAATAGTCCCCATTGAGGTCACGGGGAAAGGCAACCGGACGGCCCTGTTCGATCAGGACGAGCATCCTCGGTTCGGAATAACCATTGATGACCTGGCCAAGCTCAAGCCTGTTTTCAAGCCCGACGGCACTGTAACGGCCGGCAATTCGTCCGGATTAAACGATGCCGCCGCCGCCGTAATTCTCATGACGAGAAAAAAAGCCGGAGAGTTGGGTCTAACGCCTATGGCGGCAATAGTTAGCTATGCGGCGGCGGGTGTCGATCCGGCCTTGATGGGTTACGGACCGGTGCCATCAACGCAAAAGGCTTTAAGCAAAGCAGGAATGGGCCTCAAAGAGATCCAGCTGATCGAATTGAATGAAGCCTTTGCGGCACAATACATTGCCTGCGAACGAGGCCTCGATATCGATCGATCTATCACCAATGTGAACGGAAGCGGCATCAGCCTGGGACATCCGGTCGGATGTACCGGGGTTCGCCTGGTGGTTTCTCTCGTTCATGAAATGATGCGCCGTGGTCTTGAAACGGGCCTTGCCACCATGTGCGTTGGCGGCGGGCAAGGAATGACTGTGATCATCGAAGCCAATTAACGACAAGATGGGCCGGAGCGCTAATCAGGGAGGTTGGGGGCAATGAGCGAAGCTGACAAATCCAGAGTGTACCCAGGTTTTAGATGGTTGATACTGGTTTCGGCAGTTCTTGGTTATATCACCATGCAGGTCATGAATCTGTCCTTTGCCCCGATACTTCCTCAGATTGCACAGGACTTGGCAATAAATGTCGGCGCCGCTACGAATCTCATGACCGCTTTTCTATTTTCCGGCGCTGTTGCGCTCTTTTTTGCGGGAGCAGTTTGCGATAGGTACGGCATTATGGCAGTAATCGTCTCCGGTTTTGTCTGTGCAACTGTTCCTGCCGCTCTCATACCCTGGGTCGACATGAGCTATGGAGGGGTCCTTTGGGCACGCATATTTGAAGGGCTTTCATCAGGCTTTTTTCTGAGCGCAATGGGACCGATAATTGCCCTCTGGTTTCCGCCGCGCGAAAAAGGTCTTGCCGGAGGCCTTATGGGGGCATCGGTTGCCGTCGGTTCCGCCGTAGGCGTTGTGGCCGGCCCCGCCATTTTTCTTGCTACAGGCAGTTGGCGGCAGATGTCGGGATGGCTCTCCCTTTTTGGATGGCTAGGCTTGGCCTTCGCCCTGGTACTTCTTCTGGTTCCCAAACCTCAACTTCCACCCCAGTCGCAACCTGCTGCTCAATCGGAAGGAGAGAGAACAGTTTTCATACAGGCCATGGTCTCGTGGGTAACCTTGGTCGGTCTCATTGTCACCTTCTTTGCCGGATGGTGCCTACAGTGTGTGTTCAGCCTGATGCCGGGTTTTCTTTCGGCTGACAAGCCTTTAGGCGCCGGGTTCGGTCCTATGGCCGCTGGACAGCTTATGCTGGCCGTCACTGGTGCTGGAATCATATCTCCAATAATCGGTGGGATACTTACTGACAAGCTTTTCAAGGGGAATGTGAAACCTGTAATGACAGCAGGCCTTTTTTTGTGTCCTATCGTGATCTATGCGATCCAACTTTCCGCTGTCCATACTGTCGTCTATTTTCTTGTAACTGTCCTGGCGTTGGCCGGAATGGCTGTCCAGGTCGTATATACAGCTATTTTTATCTATATCGCCAAGGTTTATCAATCTCAGATCGTCGGTAGGATGACAGGACTCTGGGCGGGTGCCGGGGCCATCGGAGGTGTGCTCGGGCTGTTTCTCGGCGGTCTGGCTGTAAAGACTTCAGGGAACTACGGTCTGGCCATTACACTCGTCGCCCTTGCCGGCTTGGCCGGTCTTGTTTCAGCCTTGATCCTCCCGAAAGCAAAGGATCTCAAGGTTTTAATTATAGATTATCCCGGATAGTCGTGATCATCTGCTGGATTTCTTCAGCCGCGAGTTTGCCGTCTTTTCTAAAGATCAGTGTCCCGTTCTTATCGAATACCATGATGTTACTGCTGTGATCGGAGATCTTCCAGGCTTGGACCAGCACTTTCTTGTAATCCCTGACATAAATGGTCATGGGATATCGTTGTTGTTTTTCTTTTAAGACTGAATTGATAATAAAATTGGGCAGCATGGTGGCGGCCATGTTGACGATTCCGTAAGATTGGAATTTATCTAACGGGAACTTTTCCTTTTTCAGGGCTTCACTGGCAGGGTTGTTGGTATCGCTTTCGTCAGGAGCGACATAAAAGATGACCGAAACTATTCCGTACAACTCATCGCTGCTCCAGGGTTTTCCGTCCAGCCTTCCGCCAAGTTCTTCCTTTAATTCCACCTTGGAGGGAACTTCCCCGGTTTCCAGGGCCACCGCTTGATTGATTTGAAAAAGGGCCGACACGAGAATCAGGATTACCAGGTATTTCATGGAGACCTCCTTTTTCCAATTGCCCTTCGGGGCTTGCCCATTATTCGTAATTCCTAATTCCTGACTGCGCTTTAGAGCCGCCACCCGCTCAGTTTTTCGAGCATCGGATAATTGGTCAGATCATGGTGGATGGGGGTTACGGAAATGTAGCCCTTTGCCAGTGCACAGGAGTCGGCGTCGGGACTTTCGTCCTGCTGGATGGATTCGTTTGCGAGCCAATAATAGACATTATTTCGAGGATCTATCCGGCGGTCGTACTTTTCGATGCACTTGAGGTTGCCTTGCCTGGTTACGCGAATCCCGCGAATTTGGTCCGCCGGCAGGTCAGGGACGTTGACATTTAGGCATACGCCGCGCGGCAGCCCCTCTTTTCCAACCATGATCACCAGTTTTGGAATGAATTCCGTTGCTCCGCTGAAAGTGAGAGGCGTAAAAGAATCGATTGAGACCGCAATAGAGGGGACACCGAGCACGGCCGCTTCCGTCGCAGCGGACACCGTGCCCGAATAGATCACATTCACCCCTACGTTCGCGCCGAGGTTGATACCTGATACTACAATCTCGGGAGGTGGGTCCATTAGTTCGTTTACCGCGATTTTCACGCAGTCGGCAGGGGTGCCGTTCAGGGCGTAGCCAAAGTAATGGCCGTTTCTGTTTACCGTTTTGATCCGCAAAGGCGAGACCCATGTAATCGCATGCCCTACGGCGCTCTGCTCGGTTTCAGGAGCGACAACCGTCACTTCGTGTTCTTCGGACAACGCCAGGTAAAGAGCCTCTATTCCCTTCGAGTAAACCCCATCGTCATTGGTCAGAAGAATCTTCATAATTTTCTAATTCCGCTTTCATCTTGAGGGCATTCATGGCGGATTCGATGCCTGCTTCAAGTGCCTTCCTGTTGAAATCTTCGGTCCCGCCGGCAATCTTGCTCATGACCGCCGCTTCCAGACTGCTCAGGGAGACGGCCCCGGAAAGCACAGCAAGGGCGCCAAGGGCAACAATGTTGGCCCCCATTTCTTTACCCAGCTTTTCGCGGGCAATCCGGGTAAAGGGAATTGCGATGGCCTTCGTAGTGGGGAGCTGCTTAACGAATGTCGAATCGACTATAAGCATTCCGCCTGGTTTGAGATCGAAGAAATAGGCATCGCATGATTTCTGATTCATGGCCAGCAGTAGATCAGGTTTTATGGCCTTCGGGTAGTCGATTTCCTCGTCGCTTATCACTACTTCCGCCTTGCTTGTGCCTCCACGAGCTTCAGGACCGTAGCTCTGGGTCTGGCAGACGTACCTGCCGTCGTATATACCGGCTGCCTCGGCAAGGATGATTCCGGCAAAAATCAGCCCCTGCCCCCCCGAGCCGCTAAGACGTATTTCATAGCGGAGTTGAGGAGTTTTGAGTTTTGAGTTCGGGAGTTTTGAGTTTTCAGTTTTTAGTTTTGAGTCAGTTTCCAAGGGATTTCCTCAATCCTGTTAAGAGCTTACAAATCTCCTCGCAGCCCTGGAGTTTTGAGTTTTCAGTTTTGAGTTTTCAGTTGTTGGTATCACACTTTGTTCGTGAGCGATTTTCTCAATCCTGTTAAAAGCTTACAAATTTCCTCACAGTCCGCAAGCAGCTTTTCCGATCAAATTGAGTCGAGGTAACCAAGCCGTTGAGCCAGTAGAATCCAGGTTTCCAGCTCAGCGACCGATCCTCTGGCTATTCCAAGAAACTGACGGAATTCTCCCGAACTGTTTCTGGCCTGACCTTCGGCTATATTTGAAGGTATGGACGACCCAGCTTTGCCCATCTGTGAGATCAGACCATACATTTCTTCCCTGGGGAAGGAGCCGGTACACGAATAGATACTCTCGGCCAAGTCCATTGATTTCTGTCAGACCACCAAATCCCGATAGCTCCTTGAACCAGCCATATCTTTGCCCAAATTCCTTTGAGGTTTTTAGTTTTGAGTTCCTGGGTTTGAGTTCCTGGTTCGATGGAACATCTCTTCACTGGCGCAAAACTCTCGGAAGCTAACTCAAAACTAAAAACTAAAAACTCAAAACTCTTTCGCCTTCTCTCGAACCTTGTCGTATTCCCGGGTGTAGACGGGCAGGTCCCGGTCAGCCAGGATACCGATAGTAAATTTTCCCCGGAGTTGCTCCTGTGACATCTCTTTGGCTTTTTCCACCCGAACGGCGGCTTCTTTCTGCCAACGCAGCATCTCCACAGCACCGCCCATCTCGTTTCTTCTTCCATACTGTGTATGGCAGTCAGCATCTCCACAGCACCGCCCATCTCGTTTCTTCTTCCATACTGTGTATGGCAGTGGCTGACTGCTTCAACAACTGCGAACCCGCGCTTGAGGATAGCCTTGCTTATCAATTCATCGAGCATCGAAGCATGAAATACCGTGCCCCTGGAAACCATGCCCGCCCCGGCAGTTACAGCCAGTTCGGCAATCGAAAAGGCGTGTTCGATATTTCCGTAAGGGGCGGTCGTGGCAAACGATCCGTACGGGGTTGTGGGTGAATACTGCCCGCCGGTCATGCCGTAGATATTATTGTTCACGACAATGGCTGTAAGATCAAGATTGCGGCGAGCGGCATGGATAAAGTGATTGCCTCCGATTGCAGTGGCATCCCCATCACCCATTATCACTATCACGTTGAGCCCGGGGTTGCCCAGTTTTATGCCGGTGGCAAATGTGAGAGCGCGCCCATGCGTCGTGTGCAGGGTATTGAAATCGACATAAACTGATATCCTTCCCGAACACCCGATTCCGGATACTATGACGATTTCGTCTTTTTCGAGTCCGGTGCTGTCGATTGCCCGAATCAGGGAGCCGAGCAAGATGCCGTTTCCGCATCCCGGGCACCAGACGTGAGGGAATTTCTTGTCATGCCGCAAATATTTATGAACCAGTCTCGTAAGTGCCATAGGAGTTTTGAGTTCTCAGTTTTTAGTTTTGAGTTTTGAGTTAAAAACTCTTCAATTCTTCACCAATCGTGTCAGGATCTCCCCCGGAGTTATCAGACTACCGTCAACGCGGTTAAGGGTTTCCACACGGGTGGCTCCCTTGTTTACTCTTTTGACCTCCCGAGAGATCTGTCCCATGTTGAGTTCCGGAACAAGGACCATCCTGACTCGCCGCAGCACCGCTTCAACCGCCTGCCTGGGAAAGGGCCAGAGCGAAACAAGCTGGACAAGACCGGCCTTTACTCCAAGCCCGCGCGCCTCCCTGACCGCCCGGCGAGCCGAACGCGAGACCGAACCATATGCGATCACCACAATCTCGGCGTCCTCTGTCATTTCCTCATCTATTTGCTCAATATCGGGCAGGTGCTGCGTAATCTTTCTGAAAATGCGATTCATGAACGCGGTGATCTCGTCCTGACGCTCGGTCGGAAATCCACGCACATCGTGAATGAGACCGGTAACATGATACCGGTATCCGTCGCCGAAAACACTCATCGGCGGCACTCCGCGGCTGTTATCCTCATAGGGTATGTACCAGTCGGGAGGCACGTCGGGCCTTATACGATCTATCACCTCAACCTCTTCGGGACGAGGCAGGTAGATCTTTTCGCGAGTGTGCGACACGACTTCGTCGGTCAGCAGGATTACCGGAGTGCGATATTTCTCGGACAGGTTGAATGCACGTACTGTGGTCGTAAAGCAATCCTGGGTCGTGGACGCCGCCAGTACGATTATCGGGTGGTCCCCGTGTGTACCCCACCTTGCCTGCATGACATCGCCCTGGCCGACCCTGGTGGCCAGACCGGTGCTGAGGCCTCCCCGCATCACGTTCACTATTACGCACGGGACCTCAGCCGCACAGGCAAACCCGAGGTTCTCCTGCATCAGAGAAAAGCCGGGGCCGCTCGTCGCCGTCATCGACTTGACCCCGGCGAGCGAGGCCCCTATAACAGCGCCAAGGCTTGCGATCTCATCTTCCATTTGTATAAAGACGCCATCGACAGCTGGGAGCCTCGATGACATCACCTCGCTGATTTCGGTGGCAGGCGTTATGGGGTATCCGGCAAAGAAACGACAGCCCGCGGCAAGTGCGCCTTCGACTATGGCCTCGTTGCCTTGGAGCAAACACTGGCGTCCCGGTGGTCTTTTCAATGTCAAACCGGCTCCCCCTTTCCTACACGCTCTGCTCGCCATTCCTTGGGCGAACGCTAATGGCGAAATCCGGACAGTGCATCTCGCACCAGCCGCACCCGGTGCACCGGTCAGAATCGACCTTTGTGGGAGCCCCCTCATCGTCGAGAGCGATACATTCCCGCGGGCAGAACGCGACGCAAATCCCGCAACATTTGCACCAGTCGCGAAAGATATCTATCTCGAAGCGCTTGACGTCCTTTGGTTTGGACGCCCGTCTTGCTTTGGGGGGTTGGGTCTGGCTGCCGCTTTTGCGCCGTTCGGACGTTTGCCTTCCCTGTTGATCGTTTTCCATATGCCCTCGAAATTATAAATATAGTAAGCAGATATTTATAAACGAAAACCACAGTTTTGAAAAGTGACGAACTGTCGAGATCGAATGTAGAACTCGTGGCGAACTCAAGACCTGACAATTTTCCCATTGCTGGTAGAAATAGACGACTGTTGTTTGACATTCGTTGCTAGAATTTCTATTTTAGGTCGGCTGTAGGGACACACTGTCTCGTAACCCATTTCGGCTTGGTTCGGAGAAGCAATATTGCGATTCGCAGGAATTTTATATCCGACCCAAGGCATGACCGTGTCGTCTATTTTCCGATTTTTCCCATCCTCCTTCGGCTCGAAAAAGAAAGGGCAGGAAATGAAAGGGTTTCAAAGCTACCTGGTGATCGTTGCCGCCATCCTTCTGCTTGCTTCATGCTCGTCTGTCCAATCGCCGCTCGCCCAGTTAAAGCCGCTCACCGCGGGTGAGGCCAGGCTGACCGAAATTGAGATGCCCGAACTGATACGCGAGGACCTGCCTTACGACGTAATTTTAAGGGTAAATTCCGAGGAAACGCCGCAAATCAGCAGGGTCTGTTTCCGTTGGCTTTCGGAGGGAATCTCATCCGCCTCGCCATCTCTTAACTGCTATGCGGCAAGGGGAGATTTTGGGACTGGAAATCCTTGCTACTCCCGGACTTCAGTGATAAGCCCCGGTTCTGATTCCTTTTGCGTTGAAGCCTCAGATATCAAAACCGACGTCCCGGGAAGGCTGATTGTCAGAATTCGGCCGACAGGCCTCCTGGACTCCTATAACAAGCTCGAGGGCCAGGCAGAGTATGTTTACGATGGACAATTGAGGGTGACAAACGCTGTCAAAACATCAGTAACCATCGACAAGCAGGAGTGAGGAATTAACTCCTAATTGTTTTTCCAGTTGTCTCCAATCCCATGGAACACAGGTCTTCTCTTTTAACTTCGGCCAGGGCCAGCCACAGGGAAGCGGCGATTCGAACCGGAGTTTTTCCCCTCGTACAGGATGATCGACTATAAGCTCTTTGGCAAAGAGGGCTATCTGCTTCTGCGGCATCGGTGCTGAGGCTCCGTAGCGCAGGTCTCCGGCAACCGGGTGGCCCATGTGCGCGAACTGGACGCGTATTTGGTGCCTGCGTCCGGTCTCCAGTCTTATTCCAACAAGAGTGCGGTCGCGGTCGATATCCAGCACGTTGAACGAAAGTCTCGCCTCCTGCGCCCCACGGGTTTTCTCGGGCACTACCAGACTGGACCGATTCTCCCTTCTTTCGATAAAATTAACGATGCTGCCCGATTCTTTCTTTAATTCTCCCTCCAATACGGCTAGATAATATTTTTGGGCCGTCCCGGTGCGGAACTGTCCGCTGATCCTGGCGGCGGCCTTGGAAGTGCGGCAAAAAAGGATCACTCCGGCAACAGGCCTGTCCAGACGGTGGACCATCCCGAGAAAAACCCGGCCAGGCTTTTTGTACACATCCTTGACCCAGATCTTGCCGAGTTCGAGCAACGAGATTTCTTGGCTCTCGTCGGCCTGGACCAGGAGGCCGGCAGGCTTGTAGAGGACCAGCAGATGATTATCCTGGTAAAAAATCGGCCATGAAGTATGGAAAAAGTAGTCCCCATTCATAGTGTGTCCAGGTTCGGATTTTAATTTTTATGTTCACAGTTCACCGTTACTCATCGCGGAGCGATGCAATGCCGCCACAAAGACACGGCACGGGACCCGATGCCGGGCAACTTTCAAAGATTTTACGCGCCTCGGGTTTTCTCCTGCCTCCGGCCCAGGCAGCGCAGCTATGGAAATACCACCAGTTACTGAGGCAATACAACAAGGAACTTAACCTCACCCGCATACACAATTTTGAGAGCATGGTGCGCAAACTCTATATAGATTCTATCATGCCCGGCCGGATCATCGAACTGCCATCGCCTTTAATGGACCTTGGCAGCGGCGCTGGAATGCCTGGAATACCCCTTAAGATCGTCAATCCCAAAATAGAGATCATCCTGGCCGAGAGCAGGCGCAATCGTGTTGAATTCATGGAGACAGTCCTTGCTGAGCTGGGCCTCAAAAGAATAAACATTTTGGGACGCAGCGTGAGCGCTTCGACCGAGGCTCAGGTAAACGGCATAATAACCAGGGCCCTCGAAGTAATTCCCAAGACTTTGGAAAGAATTACCGGATCGCTGGCCAGGGGCGGGTTGGCGATCTTCATGAAAGGACCGGAATGCGGAGAGGAAATCGAAGAGGCTCAAGATCGCTTTGGCCATCGTTTCCGGCTGACAGGCGACCATCATTACCGCTTGCCGGATTCTTCAGACGAACGCAGACTGGTCGTGTTCGAGAGGCTGGATTCACCGGCCTGGGCCAGAAAAGCTGAACTTGCAAAGGAAAAACTGGTGAGAATCATCGAGAGCGAAAACAATGAAACATTTCGAAATCTAAAGAAGCTCCTCACGCCCCGAGGAATACGAAAACAGCTTCACGTGCTCGTTTTTGGGCAGAAGCAGGTATCTGAAATGCTGGTGCTGCGTCCCGAAAAGTGCGTGGCATGGATCAGCCGCGCAGACCTGGACCCGCCGCCTGACGGTTCGCCCGGACATCTGATGTGGTATCAGCTCCTCGCCCATCTATATGAGACTTTGGACCTTTTCGGAACTTCTTACCCGGTATTGCTCGTGAAAATCGATGAAATTCCCAAGTGGACGCCCGCCGACGGCCTTCCCGAAGGATGCACCCTCTTTGTACCGTTTCAGGACCCGGAAAATGTGGGAGCTGTAATCAGGTCCGCCGTTGCGTTCGGCGTTTCAGCAATAATACTGCTCGCCGAAGCGGCCAACCCTTATCATCCAAAGTCCGTCAGGGCATCAGGAGGGGTGGTCTTCAGCGCCAACCTGCTGGAAGGTCCTTCGATACGGGATTTGCCCGATGACCTGCCGGTTGTGCCACTATCAAGCGAAGGCATAAGAATATCGGACTACGAATTTCCGGCAAAAATGGGGCTTCTTCCGGGAATTGAAGGACCGGGATTGCCTGAAAAGTTTCGAAAGGCGGCAGTTTCGATTCCCATTTCCGGGAATGTCGAATCGCTAAACGCGGTAGTCGCCACGGCAATAGCACTATTTCAGTGGACTGAGGCAATGAACAAAATTAGAAATTAGAAATTAGGAATGAAGGTTTGAAGTGGAGATCGGTTGTGAAAGAGAATGTGATTCAGGAGAAAAGTTACACATTCGCTCTTCGGATAGTGAAACTGTATCGCTGGCTATGCGAGGAAAAGAAGGAATTTGTGTTGTCAAAACAGATTCTTCGCAGTGGAACATCGGCAGGTGCAAATGTGGAAGAGGCCATTGGCGCACAGTCTGAGAGGGACTTTCATTCAAAAATGACCATCGCTCACAAGGAGTCGCGTGAAACTCTTTACTGGCTGCGGCTTCTCCACGACTCGGGCTATATTGATGAGGGCGCATTCCGGTCACTCTTCGCAGATTCGGAAGAATTAGTAAAGATTCTTAGTTCAATAACAAAGACCATGAAAGCAAAGATTGGAAATTAGGCTGATCACGGCTAAAGATTGCGATCTTCATGGCGGACATCCATTCCTAATTGCTGATTCGGGAGAAAATCGTATTTTCAATTCCTAATTCCTAACTTCTAATTCCTAACTATTTTGAGGGGCCAAAATTATCGTTACGCGCCGGTTTGCTTTCCTGCCCTCCTCGGTAGCGTTGGAAGCAGCAGGCTTTGACTCTCCCCACCCTCGGGCTTTGATCCGAGATGGTGATATACCCTTGTCAACGAGGCTCTTCTTTATAGTCCAGGCCTGCAATTCCGATAGCGCGAGATTTTTCTCTTCCGAGTGAACGCAGTCTGTATGAACGTCAACTTTTATGTTCGTGTCCGGGTATTTTTTCACCACCTCGGCCATCTTAGCTATCTCCGCGCAGGTGGCTGGTTTCATGCTGCCGCAATCGCTTTCGAAAAGCGAGTCGCACTCTATTGTTATGAATACGCCCCCTTCGCGCCTCTCGATTTGCGTTCCGTCGAAACGACTGAGAACGGATTGCAACTCGACTGAGAACGGATTGCAACTCAACTCTTTGCCTGTCCAGACAGTCGGGCCCGCAAACACCCGGAACGGCCCGTTCGTTTGCGTTATTGCCTGCGCATGCAGCCAGGGCAAGAGAACAGAAAATCACCCAAAACGGCCACCCCCGTCTCATCTCTTTCCCTCTTTCGAAAATTTAGTATTAATTAAGATTTCTTAGTGCATAACAGAATCAAAATGTCAATGCAAGTCCGATGACAATTGAAATCAGTCTCGCGGTTCTGGTAAGCTTGGTTTATGACAATACTCTACCGGGACTTCAACTCTTATTTGCGGGAAATCTTCGGTTGCCGTGTCCAGAAAATATCGCTGGATGCGGGGCTCGGCTGTCCGAACCGCGACGGGACCGTAGGGCGGGCGGGCTGTATATACTGTAACGAAAAAGGTTCCGGAACCGGGGCTATAAGCTTTGCCGGCATCTCCGAACAGATCCGGGCCGGCAAGGAAGGGCTTGCCAGGAAGTACAAAGCAAGAAAATTCCTGGCCTATTTTCAGTCATTCTCAAATACATACGCGCCCCTGCCCAGGCTGGCCGCCCTATACGAAGAGGCCCTGGCAGATCCCGATGTTGCAGGTCTCAGTATTGGGACTCGACCCGACTGCGTTTCCGATGAAATACTCGACCACCTTGCAACGCTTGGGAAAACGCATCTCATCTGGCTGGAATTCGGTCTCCAGTCGGCAAACGATGAAACGCTCAAACGCATTCGCCGGGGTCATTGCGTGGCGGCTTTCACCGATGCCGTCCAAAGAAGCCGTGTGAGAAAGATCCCCGTTTGCGCGCACGTAATACTCGGCCTTCCCGTTGAAACCATTGACGATATGCTCCATACGGCAAGGTTTCTTTCTCTCCAGGACATACAGGCGGTAAAAATACATCTGCTCTATGTCATAAAGGGGACGGCACTCGATGAGATGTACCGTTCCGGTGCATACTCGTGTCTTTCTCGCGAGGACTACGCGGCCGCTGCAGGAGAATTCATCGCGCTTCTTCCTCCGCGCGTAATCATTCAGAGACTCACGGGAGACCCGCACCCCGATGAGCTTGTGTCTCCGTTGTGGGCCCTCGACAAACAGCGCAACATCGAAGCCGTCAGAGCCTATATGGAAAAGAACCGCCTTTACCAGGGAAAGAATTTTGGGAGTTTTGAGTTTTGAGTTTTCAGTTTTGAGTGTATAGACAAGGGGAGTTTTTAGTTTTCAGTTTTTAGTTAATGATCGAACCAAGAACTGAAAACTGAAAACTGAAAACTGAAAACTCTTAAGGAATACATGGATGGCGCCTCAAATTACCGATATCGAAAAAATGCGCGAGCGCTTGCTTGCACTTATACTGGAATATACTTTCCAATATTCGGAGACACCCACCTTCAAGCTGGCGCATGGAGGGACGAGCCAGTTTTATTTTAACTGCAAGCGGGTCACTCTCGACCCTGAAGGTCAATACCTCATAGGAAATCTCGTTTACGAGGCTATCAGGGACCTCCGGGTAAATGCTGTCGGAGGACTTACCCTCGGGGCCGACCCAATGGCCAATGCAACCGCTTACAGCTCATGGCTGCGAGGTCAGCCGATCCAGTCATTCGTTGTGAGGAAGGCCCGGAAAGACCACGGAATAATCGCCTCGATAGAGGGAAAGATAAAAGCCGGGGACCGAGTGGTGATAGTTGACGACGTGGTTACGACCGGCAGTTCGACCCTGCAGGCAATTTCGGCATGCCGGGAGGCGGGGCTTGTGATTACCGGTGCGCTCGCCCTGGTCGATCGGCAGGAGATGAACGGCCGTGAAAATATCGCAAAACAGGTCCCCTGGTTCAAAGCCCTGGTAACTCGCGACGATGTCATGCGAAGGTATCGTAATACATAACCCTGGTCCCTTTCCGCACTTTTCCATCCCGCCTATGTTTTTTGCGGTGTTGCGCCTCTTTATCTGAATTCCGCAATGGTTATCTTCTACCAAGTAAGTTCGGCAGGCCTAACTCAGATAGTCTGAGCCTGGGTCTTCCGGCGGATTTTAAAATATAGGTCCGGGAGAAATGACATGGCGAACATATTTGAAAAAGACAAATTGATAGCGACCTGTTCCCCGTTCGCCAGCAGCGATATGGGCCAAAATCCTGTTAATGAACGAGCCTCAGGGGGCTTTGATCAGTACTCGCATACTTTCGGGAAATACCTCTCGGATAAGGAGGGTGGCAAGAAATTCTCGGAAGAAGAAAAGCTGATGAGGGAACGGGCCAAGAAAGCGAACAGAATTTACAAGCAGGTCTGCGAAGACCTCCAGTTAGATGCTTGTTTCTTTAGTAATTTCGACGAATGGAGCAAATACGTCGAGGGCAAGATGAGCGATGCCGAATTCCAGGGCCATGCAATAGTGCGAGCACAAGAAATGATTGTTAACCAGAACTGACGGCATCCTGCGGAAGGTAAAATAACCGGGCAACGTCCCGAACGGATAAAAGGAAAGCAATTGTTTTCTAATACTTTCTGGCGAACGAGCGAGCCGCATTTCGAGTGAGTGGGAATGCGGCTCGTATCATTTCGGGGGATAGAATGCAAGCAGGGCGAAGCGCGCAATATTGGATCGACAAACTGGATCTGGCCGAGCATCCGGAGGGTGGTTTCTTTTCACCGGTTTTCCGCGCATCCGAGCAAATCGGCAGGGACGGGCTCCCGGACCGTTTCACCGGAAATCGCGCGATTGTGTCTTCCATTTACTACCTGTTAAAAAGGGGCGGGTTCTCCGCCTTTCACAGGCTAAAATCCGTCGAGATTTGGAATTTTTTCGAAGGCGATCCGCTCACGATACATGTACTCGATCCGCTCGGCGGTCTGATTGAAAAAAAGCTGGGGCCAAACTTCGATAATGGAGAGTCTTTCCAGGTGGCGATAGAGGCCGGCAACTGGTTTGCGGCTGAACAGCGCGGCCCTGGAGAGTTCACCCTGGCCGGGTGCACTGTCGCGCCCGGTTTTGAGTACGAGGACATGGAGATTGCCCAAAGGAAGGATTTACAGGCTAGCTATCCTCAATACGCGGAAATTATCGAAAGGTTTACCAGGGTATAAAGAAAAATTCCAATCGTGCGGTCTGCAAGAGGCCGTTTAAATCTGAGGCGCCACCCCTAGCATGTACTGTCGTAGTACCGATTACCCCTTTTTCCTAAAAAGGGCCGCTATTGCCTGTGAGCCTACGTCCGGGTTTACCATTTCGAATGATTCGTAGCCGGGAAGCACCCTGCTGAAGCCGTAGACCAGGTAATAGGCCCCCGGGCGGCCGCGCTCGGCGATCTTTTCGGCAAAAACGTCGTGGAGTGTGATGTAGGTATAAAAAAGGTCCACATCCCCGAACTCAACCCCCGTCTTCGACCGGATTTGATCAAAAGTCCACTCGTCCAGTGAACTTCCCTCGGTGAGGAAGATATTTTCGGGTGGCAGGACCGCCCCTTCGCTCGTCAGAATTGAAGTCAGTTCATTTTTCCTTGGCTCGTATTCTGAAAGGATTTCCGAATCGATTTCTATCCCGATGGAGAGCCTGACGAAATAGCTCATCAGAAGATTTACCCTGCCATCGCCGCACCCCAGGTCGGCGAACACGGTGCCATGGGGCGTGATAATCCCTGAATTGGTCAGGTCCTCTATGCAGGCGGAGAGCTTGGAAAGGTCCGTGGTCTTGCGGTAGCCGGTGTTGCCGAAACAGCCGACCTTTCGACCGTCAAAGTAGCCTGCCGCCAGATTGATGGTTCTACGAAGATTATGTAATTTCATACGGTATTTTGCCTGATAAAGTTCCTTATCCTGTTGTGCAGCAGAAAAAGGAGTTCCATTTCCAATCCGTTCACCTCCTGAAGCTGTAACAATTTTTCAGGCGGGATGGTTTTTTGCAGCCTAATGCACAGATAATTGACGCAGAGAATATCCCGGGCCGCGAGAACACATCCGCGCTCTCCCAGAAAACGGCAACTCTTCGTCGAATTTTCCGATTCGGCCAGCCTGGCCCCAAGCATAAGATTTATCAGTAGAAGTTCCGGAGTATAGCGGTCCTCGATCCCGGCCCCGCAACAGCTTCCACCCTCCTCCAGATCGCAAAGACTACATGCCCGGGCGACCCCCGAGCTGAGGCAGAAATTGCCCGAAGCTTCAACTCTTGCCGAGAGCTCTCGAAGTTGCACGGATATGCCTGAATCCATCCTTAACGCATCATTCCACCTGTCAAACAGGCCTTTGGCAATGCGGATTTTTTCATCAATCGAGTTTGGTTTCATTTTTGTTTGGTCTATTTTCGGATGTTGAGTTTCTTCATTCTCGAATCAAAAGTTGAACGATTCACCCCGGCCTCTTTTGCAGCGCGTGTTACGTGCCATTTGTTTTTTTCGAGAAGATGAAGAACATACTCGCGCTCCAACTCATCCCAAGAGTACCCGTCGAAAATACTTCTTTGGCCGGCTCTGCTTTGATCGGCTTCTTCCATATTTCGGTTCGGCGGATTTTTTGACGGGCAGTGCGCATTCGAGGCTATAGAAAAAAAGTGATTTGACAGGTCTTCGGGCGTTATAAGGTCGCCCGGGGTTATAACGATGATATGCTTTACGAAGTTTTCAAGTTCCCGGACATTGCCGGGCCATTCGTATTCCAGGAGAAAATTCAGCGCTTCTTTTGAAAACGTCTTGCGGGGGGTCTCGAGCCGTAATGCCTCCCTGCTCAGAAAGTGATCGAGCAGCAGGGGCATGTCTTCCGCCCTTTCACGCAGAGCGGGAATATGCAGCGGCAAAACGTTCAATCGATAGAACAGGTCCTCCCGGAAGTTTTCTCTGGCGATTTCACTTTGCAGGTCCCGGTTGGTAGCGGAGATAATACGCACATTCACTTTTCTGGGATGCACGTTTCCTATGGGCTTAATTTCGCCGTCCTGGATCACGCGCAAAATCCTGGCCTGGAGCTGAAGGGGCATGTCACCGATCTCATCGAGGAAAACGCTCCCGTCGTTTGCAGCTTCGAAGAGCCCCGGCTTGGTCTTGAAAGCACCGGTAAAGGCCCCTTTTTCATGGCCGAAAAGCTCACTTTCGAGCAAAGTGTCCGGAATGCAACTGCAGTTCTGGGCCAGAAAAGGACCTGCACCCCTTGCGCTCAACCGGTGGATTTCTCTGGCCAGAAGCTCCTTGCCCGAGCCGCTCTCGCCCGTAATCAACACTGGGAAATCCGTTCTTGCATACTCCGCAGCCCTTTTCCTCGTCCCCAGCAGGGCGGCGCTCTTCCCAATGATCATATCCTGTTCGCGGATCGCTTTAAGGGTCTGTTTGAGCTTCAGATTCTCTTTAGCCTGCTCCGAGAAAACCAGTGAATTGCTAAGGGCTATCGACCCGATGTCTATCAGTTGCTGGACGAGTTCGAGATAGTTTTTCTTAAGGTTGAGGCGGTTTCCTCCGGCGCTTGTGTCGATTAACTGGACTGCGCCGTAGACTTCCCCCGTTCTGAGAACCAGTGGGAAACAGAGAATAAGTCTGCTCTTCAGATCTATTTTCTCTTCGGCCTTTCTGAAATGACGCGCGTCTTTGCCGGCTTCGGCGATCGTCATTTTGCCGTTTTCTATAACCCAGCCTACGATGGAGGACTGGCCAAAATCGATGGTCATCGACCTGATGTGCTCACTCTGCGCTCCCGCAGCTTCGATGCAGGTGTAGCCCTTGTCGCTCCTTACCCATATGGAGCCGCGCTCGACGTTTTGCAGATCGAGCAGGGCCGCCAGGAATTTTCGCTGCAGCCTTTCGGGATCGAGTTCTTCGGACACAGTCCGGTAGAAATCAAAAGACTTATCGCCCATAGATTCTCCGCAAAGGCGGCTAGACAGTAGCCTTTTCTTCAAGTAATGTGACAATAATTCCGAACTATATATCAGCCACCAGCGCAAAAGAGAATGGTTTAATCCTTGCTCCTCTATTTGAAGGGTCAAAATTAATGAGAGAAATCAATGCCCACCGGGTGACCATCACATTGCGGGACGGAAGCGTTTTCCGAGGCTCTATAAACATTGGCTCCAGCAGGCGCCTCTCAGATTTTTTCAGAAAATCCGACAACAGCCCGTTTATTGTGATCTTCGACACAACAGTGGGTCAAAATAAGGAAAAAGGTGTCTACTTCCTCAATTGGAACCATATCCTCTGGGTTGAACCAAATGAGGTGGACGACCAGCCGTCCTTCCCCGGCAGTATTACTTTGGAAAGCGAACCGAGTTAGCTTTCACCGGGCGCCGCCACGCAGTTCTTTTGCAGGGGAGCGCAAGGTTGGCCGGTTTCGGGTTACGGGTTCCGGGTTGAAAAACAACTCGAAATCTACGATTCGGCTCTGGCCAATCTGATAGTGCCCACCCGCTAACTCACAACCCGTAACTCGTAATCCCGATTTTAACGCCCCCCCCGTGTCAGTCCACCTGGTGGCGTGATGGAAGGCGCATCTCAATTCGCTTGCGGATTTTTACTTTTTTTGCTTAACGTTGAGTGAAGATTGCTCCGCGAAATGTGCCATAGACGGATTATGTCTCATTTCGCGGAGCCAGGAGTGCATGGGGTGATCGAATTACATTGAAAAGGTCCCTGCTTGTTCGAACCAGGGTTGCGGCCCAAGGGTCCCCATGGGTTCGATCGTTTCCGGACCGCCGTTATTATACTCTGCAATAATCCTGTATACGCTTGACTCTGAAAGGCCGGTGTGCCGCGCGATTTCTTCCAGAGGCCTGGGATCGACCAGCAGGTTGTAAATTACGAGCCATTTCTGAAATTTGAGGAAGCCCGAGGACATCCGCATTTTCATCCTGACCTCGTCAGCCGACAAATAGCCGCCAACATCTGCTTCGCCTATTCTCATTTTCCCCTCCTATACACAGGATATATACTACGATAGCTCCAGGTTGCTTACGGCCCCATCTATATTGTAAAAAGAATCAAATCTAAATAGAGTGATTCACCTAATGAGAGTATGTTTAAGCGGTATTTTTAAATGCATGCAGTAGAAAAATAGTATCCAAATAATGTAGAAAACCGGCTGATTTTCAATCTTTACCAGCCCGGTGCGAAGCCTCTGCAGCCCTGCCTTTGCGCTGCAAGGCCGATCTCACGAAATCGGCTATTTCATCGCTTCCGGAGTTTCCTTTGGTGAAAAAGTGACTTGCACCGCTGTTGAAGGCGGCAACCCTGTATTCCGTAATGTCATAGCTGGTAAGAATAACCACTTCCACTCCAGGATTAGTCTTTTTGATTATCCTGGTTACTTCCAGACCGTTTTTTCCCGGCAGCCTGATGTCCATGAAAATCAGATCGGGGTCAGTATTCTCCAATTTCTGAAGCGCCTCCTCACCATCGGATGCCTCATCGATCACCATTTCGGGAAACCGAAGCGCCAGCATTTCTTTCAGCGATTTTCGAAAAGTCGAGTTATCTTCCACCAGCAGGACAGAAGACATTTTTCCCCCTGCGAGCATGCGCTCTATTGAAAATGAACTTGAACTTGTTTCAATTATCTTTTCAATGAATGACATGTGTAATATTCCAATACCTCGGCTAGAACCGTAAATACATTGTTTCCTGTAATCACCGGGGGGAAACACAGTATTTCCTCTCTTAAGAGGGTACTGAAAAGGGATTGAAATTCCCAGTTTACAGTAAAAACTCCGTGGGGCCGTCACTAAGCCTGCCACGGACTGCGATCCGGGGGCGAAAGTCTGGGTCCAGTGTTTTGCTTTAAAAATCAAATAGTTCAAAAAAACCCTGGCTTCCGGCTTTCGCCGGGATGACGAAATCACCCGTCCCTTTAAGGTTCTTTCCCCACCAGCGGGCGGGCTGTTTTTTCAGCAGCCTGCCCGTTAGCAAAAAGCTGTCAAATTTTCACGACATGATGTAATAAAGGTAATATAATGCGCTGATTCAGGGGACATATTTTTTGTGTGCTGCAATCTCAGGGAAGGTTTAACCTATGCCAGAGAGAAAAAAGATCGTCATCGCTGAAGACCACACGATCCTCAGAGAAGGTCTAAGAATGCTTCTGTCCGCCAATCCAGACATCGAGGTGGTTGGAGAGGCACGCGACGGCCTGGAAGCCATCCGCTCGGTGGACTCCCTCAAGCCCGACCTGATACTGATGGACCTCTCCATGCCAAGGATGAACGGAGTGGGCGCCATTCAGGAAATCAAAAAGCAGAGTCCCTCCACAAAGATCCTCGTGCTCACCGTTCACAAGACCGAGGAGCATATTCTAACCGCCCTGAAGACTGGAGCGGACGGCTACATCCTCAAGGACGCAACTCACAGCGAGCTGATGCTGGCAATCGACAATATTTTCTCGGGAAAGAGCTACCTCAGCCCCGGTATTTCTGAAAAGGTGATCGAGGGGTATCTCGAGGGAAGAAAGAGTGTTAAATCTTCCACCTCCTGGGATACCCTCACTCAACGCGAGCGTGAAATACTCAAGATGATCGCCGAGGGCTATAGAAACAAAGACATCGCAGATTATCTTTGCATAAGCGCCAAGACGGTCGAAAAACACCGCGCCAACCTGATGAAGAAGCTCGACCTGCACAGCGCTTCTTCACTTACCGCATTCGCAATGGAAAAAGGACTGATAACCAAGTAAAATGGTAGTCAGTCGTAAGTGGTCAGCGCTCTTGCCTTTTTGCTTGTTACTTTACTTTGGTACAATCCAGCCTTTCAAGCTCGTTGCGCAAAGAGCCGGGCTTAAAACCAAGGGCAATAGCCCTGGAGCTGTCAAGCGATACATCCTCCGGGCGGGGTGCGGGCATTTCGATGCTTTGCCGGCCGCACGGACGGAGCCTGGCATTGTGCAGTCCGATTACGTCCCGCAGCAGTTGCCCGAAGTCAAGGCGAGAGATGCGCTCCGGGCCTCCAATGTGTAAAATGCCGTTTGTTTTTGAAAGCGCAAGCAAGATCCCCTGTGCCGCGTTCACAGCGCTTACCGGGGTCCTGTACTCGTCGCTGAAGAGGTCAAGCTGCCGGCCATCCTTCATAGAGTTTATCCAAGGCTGAATGAAGCTGGCCGCTCCCTGCCCTGCATTTCCGAACATGAGGGCCGTGCGGCAAACCAGCGCCTGCGGGTATATATGCAGCACAGCTCTTTCTGCTTCCACTTTCTGCTCTCCATAGACGGATATGGGGCAGGGGTCGTCTTTTTCGGTGTAAGGCGGCTTTAGTCCGTCAAAGACCAGGTCCGATGAGATAAAGACGAAAGCAATGCGCATGTCCGCACAAAGTGAAGCCAGGTTAACTGTAGCTTCAACATTGATCGCGCGGGATACCACAGGGTTCAACTGACAAAAATTGGGGTTGGATTCTGCCGCTGCATGGATTATAGCGTCAGGGCGAATCTGCTGAACAATCTCTTTTATCTCGTTTAAGCGGGTCAGGTCGGCCCGCCTGAGATCTACGCCTTCAATCGGGTTCTGATTCCGGCGGGCAAGGCCATATACATTCCACCGCCGCTGAGCTGTGCGGCATAAATTCCAGCCCAGAAAGCCGCTTGCGCCGGTGACAAACAGTTTTTTCATAGTGCCAGGTTCTCCCGGTAAACCCTCGCAGGTGCTGAAAAACGGTCTGCGTGCAGGACTCCTGCTAAAAATCGAAATCTTTTCCCTGAAAAGGAATAACCCGCTCCGGGACCAGCTTATTATTTTCGTAGAGCGCTCCGTTACCCCTGGACTTCCCATTGACGCGACCAGATTCCCTCGACACCTCATGTGCAGGGATTCTTACCTTCTTTTTACCAGGGTATTTTTTGCCTTCAACTGTGCCTGGCTGCATTGAAGCACCGTTGACCATCTTTTCCAGGTCGTATACAAAACCCTCCATCTGCCCGGCCTCCGCACTCATTTCCCTTGAGGTTGCAGCCGACTCTTCAGCATCTGCCGCGCTTCGCTGGACAACCTTGTCCATCTCGGACACGGCTTTGGTGATCTGTTCGATGCCCAGGGCCTGCTCGTTGGAAGCCGCCGCTATTTCGCCTGCAAGCTCGGCCATTTTAGTCGAGCCGTCCACTACCTTTGAAAAATCCTTTCCCGTCTTTTCAACGACTACCGATCCGTCATTTATCTTGACCACAGTAGACTGGATGAGTGCCGCGGTATTTTTTGCGGCTTCGGCAGCCCGCATTGCCAGGTTCCTCACCTCGTCGGCGACCACTGCAAACCCGGCCCCTGCTTCTCCGGCCCTGGCTGCTTCCACCGCCGCATTCAGAGCCAGCAGGTTGGTCTGAAATGCAATCTCATCTATGGTCTTGATAATTTGGGAGGTTTGTTCACTGGCCTTCGATATTTCTCCCATTGAGACCATCAGCATGGTCATCGAATGGCTTGCCTCTGTCACGGTGGTTTTCATCTCGCTCATCAGTCCATTGGCCAGGCTTGCATTTTCCGCGTTTTGCCTGGTCATCGAAGACATCTCTTCAAGCGAAGCCGAAGTCTGCTCAATTGCCGCGGCCTGCTGCGAGGCGCCTTCTGCCGAGCTATGACTGGTGGAGGCAATTTGGCTCGCGGCGCTCGCCACTTGGTCAGCCCCTCCCAACAGACCTTCGATTATAACTCTTAGCGGTTTTGTAATTGCCCGAGTAAGGAAAATGGAGATCAACGCTCCTATGAGGAGGCTCAAGCCAACCCCTGCCACTATGATAAACCTGGCCAGACTGATATTGCGCTCCGTTTCCGCCATGAACCCAGCCCCTGCCTTTTCACCGTTTTCCTGGACGGCCCTGGCGGAACTGATCATTTTCTGGTCGGCTGCCGCTTTTACTTCCTCACATTGGGTCAACTTGGAGAGGCAGACCGAGTAAGCAGCAATGGAGGCGCTCACCCTGTCCATCTGAGTGAGATTGGTTTGCTGGTTGAACTTGGAGCGCAGGCCACCGGCAATATCGAGCAGCTTTGAAATCCTTTTTTCAACCTCAACTTTGTATTTTTTATCTCCGGTGGCGACATACTCCTTCTCAAATGAACGTGCCTCCAGGAACAACCTGACGATTCGGCTGGCATCCTCCATCTTGGTTGTTCTATCCTTTATATCTGCGCTTGATCCGCTTTCGCCCGCCTTCTTGAGCAGTTCATCCAACTGTGATTTTTGATCTTCAAAAATCCCTTCCACCTCTGAGAGCGCCGCAAGGGACCTTGACTCCATGTCGGCAAGCGCGCCATCCTGGTTTTTCTTGCTCTCCACGTATTCATGGAAGCTGCTGATATATTTGTTCAGTTCCTCCATGGATTGTCCCAGAAAATTCTTTTCCTCCTCAGATCCACCTTTTTGAGCCTGCTCGGCTTTCTTCCGAAAATCCGCGATCAGCGACTCTACTTTATTCACATATTGGGCCTCTCCCCTTATCACGAAATTCTTCTCGCAGCGCCTTACTTCAAGGATAGTTTTTACCTGTTCATCGGCAATATCGGCTTTGTCACGATTGTTCACGATTACCCACAGGACGCCGAGTCCAACGCATGACACAATTGCAAGCAGGACGAGCAGCATCCCGAAACCGCCGAAAATCTTTGTTCCGAGCTTTACATCCAACATCTTCTTCAGCATGGAATTTCCTTTCCGCATACGAACAGGAGCGAACAGAACATGACACGACATGACATTGAGCTTGTGCTGTCCATATGAACGGAAAGAATTCACATACGCTTTAGGGAAATATGGAATATTCGTTTTTTATGTCTTTTTCGTGATCTTCGGTCGTGATTTTATAAACCCGAAACCCGCAACCCCGAAATGAGTCTGCTCAGGACCTTGCGGCGGCAGATGAGTTACCGCTCGCAACCCTTACTGCCAGACAGTCGTAGAGCACACGCTCTCCCTGGTAGGCTATCTCTCCACGCTTCAGAATCCGCCACCCGCCGTTTTGGAAAACGCCATCCGAGGCAAGCCGCTCCACCAGCCGAGGCGCTGCGTCAAGATAGTCAACAAGCTGGCGGTCCTGAGCGAGCACTACATGTTTGAGACCTGGACCCGAAATGATAGTCACGGGCTCCAGGACAAGACTGGCCAGGTCATAGGCCGGAATGGCCGCAACGCGCTGCCTGGCCTGTAGCTGAATCATGCGCGCACGCGTGTCCGGGCCCACTGTTTCCCTGCTGGTGCTGATAAGATCGAGCAGATGCTCGCGCACTTCATTGAGTTCTTTGGCCGCGTTGAGTTTTTCAAACTCGGGATATGATTTCAATGCCTTTGCCAGCATCGATACCTCCCGCAAAAAATGGTTCCGCTGGTTTTCCGGAACCAGGTACAAGGCGATAATCGATACGGGCTTTCCGTCCGGAGCGCCGTAATCAATGCCTGTGGGGCTCCATCCGACAACACAGATCAGGTCCTCTTCAAACGGCACCCGCACATGTGGACTGGCCCAGCCATTGCCAAGCGCGGAAGTAGTAGTGCGTTCTTTTGCCGCTACCAGTCCGACCACGTCGATACCGGTGGGCAGTGATGGGATCGCCTCGATAATATGAGCAAGAAATTGCAGGGCATCATCTTTGTTATTGTCGGGCAATTCTATCAGCCGCCCTTCCTGCAGTGCATCAAGCAAGCTATCCATCACTCACCTCCAAAACGATTGAAAAACCATGTTTTTATCAAGTGCGTCAAAACGGAATATGAAACAAGAAAAAGTGCTATCCATGCCCAGTAAACGGGAGGCAGCGGAACCATTCCGAGCCCCGCGGCGAAGGGTGAATAAGGCAGCCATGCGCCGATTGCCATAATGATCAGGGTGGTCAGGGTCAGATGCATGGAAGCGTGGCTGCCGAAAAAGGGAACCCGGCGGGTCCTTATAATATGGACGATCAGGGTCTGGGTAAGCAGCGATTCCACGAACCAGCCGGTTTGAAAAAGACTTGCCAGCGCTTCTTTTTGCAGCGGACCGGCAGCCGGATCGACAAAGGCGCTGCAATGGAAAAAGAACCACATCAGAGCGAAGGTGGCATAGTCGAATATGGAACTCACAGGTCCGATAAAGACCATGAACAGCTTGACGGTATTAATGTTCCATTTGAGGGGCTTTACTATCAGTTCCTCATCCACATTGTCGGCCGGGATTCCGGTTTGGGAAAAATCATAGAGGAGGTTGTTGGTCAACACCTGCACGGGGAGCATCGGCAAAAACGGCAGGAGATAACTGGCCCCGATAACGCTGAACATGTTCCCGAAATTCGAGCTTGCGCCCATCCGGATATACTTCACTATATTTGCAAATACTTTTCTGCCTTCGATAATCCCTTCTTCGAGCACAAGAAGGCTTTTTTCAAGAAGCACGATGTCCGCGGCTTCTTTTGCGACATCAACAGCAGAGTCCACGGAAATCCCGACATCTGCTGCCTTGAGGGCCGGCGCATCATTTATCCCGTCTCCCATGAAACCAACCACACGGCCGTGGCTGCGCAGTTCCCGTACAATCTGCTCCTTCTGGGCAGGGGTAACTTTTACGAAAATATCCACATCCAGCACGGTCTGGTGGAACTCTTCGGGCGCCAATTGGGACAGTTCGGCACCGCTAATGATCCGCTTTACTTCGAGGCCGACGTCCCGGCAGACCTTTCTGGTGACCAGACCGTTATCTCCGGTCACAACCTTTACCTGAACGCCTGCCTGCCTCAGCAGTTCAATGGCCTGCCCTGCCGATTCCTTGGGCGGGTCGACAAATGCGATATACCCCAAAAGGATCAGTTCGCTTTCATCGGCAACTGTATAGGTAGTTCTCGTACGCGGGAACTCGCGATAAGCAATCCCCAGGACCCTATACCCGTCCTTGTTCAGCCGTTCGACTTCCTCGAAAAGGTCCTCCCGAATCATATCGATCAGTGGAAATACCTCATCGCCCATCTGATACTGGTTGCAGCATGAGTAGATCTCTTCGACCGCCCCCTTGCAGATCAGAACGTGATCGCCCTCGTAATCGACGACCACCGACATGCGGCGCCGCTGAAAGTCAAAGGGCAACTCGTCAACCAGGGTGCAGCCCTGTTCGGGGTCCAGATCGGAATGTTCTACCACGGTACGGTCGAGCAGATTGCGCAGACCGGTCTGATAGTAGCTGTTGAGGTAAGCGTAATTCAAAACGTCATAGCTTGTATTCCCGGTGATGTCCACATGCCGTTCGAGAATAACTCTATCCTGGGTAAGGGTCCCGGTCTTATCTGTGCACAGCACATCTATGGCGCCGAAATTCTGGATGGACGGCAGATGCTTTACGATGACCTTTTTCTTGCCCATGGTCAGCGCGCCCTTTGCAAGGTTCACCGTCACGATCATCGGCAGCATCTCCGGGGTTAGGCCCACTGCTATGGACAGGCCAAACAAAAGGGCTTCCACCCAGTCGCCCTTGGTCATGCCCACGATGAAATACACGACGCAGACCATTACCACCATGAACCGGATCATGAGCCAGGTGAAGGACCTGACTCCTTTATCGAAACTTGTGTCTTCACGACGCTCCGTCAGCCGTTCAGAAATTGAGCCAAACAAGGTATGAGTACCGGTGTTGACAATCACGCCGCGGGCCGTGCCGCTTGTAACGCTGCTTCCCAGAAAGCAGGCATTGGGCAGTTCCAAAGCGGCGCACCCTTCAACGCATCCCCCCAAAACCGTTTTTTCGACAGCCATGGACTCCCCGGTGAGAGCCGACTGGGAGACGAAAAAATCCTTTGCGGTGAGCAGGCGTAAGTCGGCGGGAACAATCGAGCCGGCGTGCAGGACTACTATATCGCCCGGCACAACTTCGGATATCCGCACAACTTCGGATATCCGGACTTCCGTTTCTCCACCGTCACGCAGAACCAGGGTTCGCGACTGCACCCGCTTGCCCAGCATCTCGACCGTATTGCTCGAACGGCGGTCCAGGATATAGGAAAGCCCGACGCTCAGAAAGACCATGGCGCTCACGATAATCGCCGATTTGATCTCACCGATGGCGCCGGAAATCGAGGCGATAAGCAACAGTTGAACGACCAGGGGGCTCTTGCATCTCTGGAAAATGTCCGCCAAGAAACTCAGACGCCTGGTATGAGAGAGTTCGTTTGGACCATACTCGTCCAGGCGCTTGTCGACTTCTTCCGAACTCAGGCCTTTAAAACCGGTCTCAAGAGCGGTCAGCGCCTGTCCGGCCGGGACTGAGCAAAGATCGATCAACCGGCGCTCATGCTTTGATGTTTCCTGCAGCGTTCTCGAATTGGGAGATTCAGCTCGAAAAGCGCGGGAGAACTTGCCTAGCAAATCCATTATCATGATGAGTTAACCAATCACTTCGGGCAAGTTTGTAACGGGAGGCCAGAGACCAGGCGGACTATTTCTTAAGAAAGGAAATAAGACGCCCCTTACCTTCCGCTTTCACCATCTATACATAATGGAAGAAGCGGCCAGGCGAGGCGATAAGGGAGAGAAAACCTAACGCATCACAGACGCAACTTCCGGGGAAGAAAATGGACAACCGCCGCTACTGGCAGGTTGGCCGTCTTCTTGTTTCATTTTTGCTGCTTTCTCAAAAGGTTTATACACCGCGGCCACGAAGTGAATAATAAAACGCTCTACCCTTGACCACATCTTTGGACGGGCCGGGACCGTGACCTGTGTGCAATGCGGGAACCTCGCCTGCCGAGTATTCCACCACTTGGGCGCTATTACCCTAAATCGCACCCTGTATCAACTAGAAAAGTAAATCTCCGGTATCTTCAGTCAATCAGAAATAATAGAATAGCCCGAGGAGCTTATGATTTTTCGCAGTGAAGCCGATGATAGTAAAAATATACATGAAAGGCGAGTACATGCATGAGCTTTTGAAGGGGGACATCACAGAGCGCAAAAACGCGGAAAAGGCGCTGCGTGACAGTGAACTTCGCCTTAGAACCATTTTGCAGACAGCCAATGAAGGATTCTGGCTGATAGATAACGACACTATAACCATGGATCTCAACCCGAGAATGTGCGCCATCATGGGCAGAAATCGGGAAGATGTTCTCGGGAGGAAGATCTTTGATTTTGTAGATGATAAGAATAAGGTCATATTCGAGAAGCAGATCAGATTGAGGGCAAAAGGACAAAAAAGCGAATATGAGATCGCCCTCTCTCGCCCGGATGGGTCACAGGTGTCTTGCCAGTTCAATGTGTCGCCGTTTTTTAACGAGTCGGGGACCAAGGCCGGCGCGTTTGCAATGGTGACCGACATCACTGAGCGTAAGCGTGCTGAAGAGGCTCGCAGGCTCAACGAATCCCGCCTTGAAGCGCTTATCCAGCTCAACCAGATGACCGGCGCCACTTTGCACGAGATCGTCGTATTCGCAATGGAGGAAGCAGTTCGGCTTACGCAAAGCACCATGGGCTATGTAGCCCTTATGAATGAGGATGAAACGGTACTCTCCATGAATGCATGGTCGCGTGCGGTCATGCAGGAATGCCGGATCGACGATAAGCCTCTCGAATACCCCGTCGAGACGACCGGTCTCTGGGGCGAAGCCGTGCGCCAGCGTCGTCCGATGATCACCAATGATTATCAGGCCCATAATCCACTCAAACGAGGCACTCCCCCTGGCCATGTTGCAATACACCGGCATATGAACGTACCGATATTCGACGGGGGCCGCATCGTGATAGTTGCGGGTGTCGCAAACAAAGCAACGGGTTATGACGAATCCGATGTGCGCCAACTCACCCTGCTGATGACAGGCATGTGGCGCATCGTCCAGCGCAAAAGGTCGGAAGAGGCTTTGCGGGACAGCGAGGAGCGGTATCGCCAGATTGCCAGATGCGTTCCGGACCTGATTTGGACTATGGATTTGTCGGGCCGGTTCACTTACGTCAATTCCGTTGTGAAGCCCACCCTTGGCTTTACGGTCGAGGAGTTTTTAAAGCTCACCTTCCGTGACACATGCACGCCAGAGGGGGCTGCCAAATATGCGGCCGTAATAGAAGAAGAGCTTAGGAATGCGCCATCGCCCGAGTATGACAGCAAAACAATTCGGACGTTCCTGTTAGAGATATTGCGCAAAAACGGTTCCATTTTTTGGGCCGAGGTTTCCGCTGCATTCCTATGGTCGGACGATGGCAAGCCCTATGGCATCATAGGCACTACGCGTGACATCACCGAGCGCAAGCAGGCGGAAGAAGAACGCATGCGTCTGGCCACCGCAATCGAGCAGGCGTCGGAAGGCATATGCATATGTGATACAAATTGGCTCATCTGTTACATCAACTCATCCTTTAGCCATATGAGCGGCTATGACAGAACAGACTTGATTGGTCAGCATCTGCGCATCCTTAAAAGCGGAAATCATGACACAACCTTCAATACAAACATACGGGAACAGCTCTCGCATGGTGAAGCCTGGTCAGGCCGCCTGACTATCACAAAGAAAGACGGAACCATATACAAAGTGGAGTGCACTGCATCGCCCATTCGAAATATCTCTGGTGAAATCATCAACTACGTAGCCATCCACCGTGACATTACGCATCAGGTGAAACTCGAAGCGGAGCTTTATCAAGCACGGAAGATGGAGGCCATTGGACTACTGGCCGGGGGCATTGCCCATGATTTCAATAACATCCTTACTGCTATCATGGGTTTCACTGAGCTGAGCCTGTCCAAAATGTCAGAGGATAACCCGATTCGAAGGAACCTCGATCAGGTGTTAAAGGCGGCTTCGCGAGCCTCAGAGGTTGTGAAGCAAATTCTTACCTATACACGTAAAGGGGTGCAGGAGCGGAGTCCTGTAAGAATAGCCTCCATAGCTCTGGAGGCGCTAAAACTCATGCGCTCCTCATTGCCGTCGACAATCGAAATTCGCCAGGAAGTTGCGGTCATGCCCGGCGAAGATCTTGTTTTGGCCGATCCCGGTCAGATACACCAGGTGTTGATGAATCTCGGCACCAACGCCGGCCACGCCATGAAGACCAAAGGGGGCACTCTGAGCGTGAAATTGTCTGTTACCTCCGATGCATCACAGATCTCGGTACATCCGGGTTTAAAAGCCGGACCCCATTTGCGCATCACTGTGAGCGATACAGGTCATGGGATGGATTCGGCAGTCCTGGAACGCATATTCGATCCTTACTTCACCACCAAGGGACCGGGGGAAGGAACCGGTCTTGGGCTTTCCGTGGTTCAGGGAATCGTCAAAAGCCATAATGGAGCAATCACCGTGAAAAGCAAACCCAAGCAGGGTACTACCTTTTCCGTGTTTCTACCCGTACTTGAAAACGTAGAGGCTGAAGGCGCGAAAACATTGCAGCCCCCTCTGACCGGCAGTGAGCGAATACTCCTGGTTGACGATGAAGAAGCCCTTATCGATTTGGGCAAAGAAATCCTGGAGACACTTGGCTACCAGGTCACTGCCACGACAAGCAGTCTCGATGCGCTCGAAATTTTTCGCACACGGCCACATGCATTTGACCTGGTCATCACTGATATGACGATGCCGTCTCTTACCGGCAGTGAACTCGCGAGGGAAGTCACCGCTCTTCGTTCGGATACGCCGATCATTTTGTCCACCGGGTTTTCCGATCTGGTCGATGAAAAACAAGCCAAAGAGGCAGGGATCCGGGAATACATTTTAAAGCCTTATGAAATCCGCACACTCGCAGGCGCCATTCGAAAAGCTTTGGAGTAAGAAATAACTGTAAGCTTTCAGGCCGCTTCAGGTATAATGGCCGCAAGGCTCTCCTGCAGACGGTGGGGAAGTTATGTACAGAAAATATTTCGACATGAAAAGGCCACCCTTTTCGATTGCGCCCGATCCGCGCTATCTATACATGAGCGAGCAGCACCGGGAGGCTCTTGCCCACCTGCTCTACGGGATCAGGAGTGACGGGGGATTCGTGCTGCTTACCGGTGAGGTCGGCACAGGAAAAACGACCATTTGCCGGCGCCTTTTGGATACGCTCACCAAAAACATCGTCGTAGCCTTCATCATACTTCCCACTCTCTCAGTTGCAGAACTGCTGGCCGCGATATGCGACGAATTTGGGATCACCTATCCCCGCAAACCCGGCATAAAGGTCCTTGTCGACCTGATTAACAGCTTCCTGCTGGATTTGAACGCAAGCCGCAAAAAGGCCATTCTGATAATCGACGAGGCACAAAACCTCAGCCGTGACGTTCTTGAACAAATCCGGCTTCTCACCAATCTCGAAACCAATGAAAGAAAGCTTCTCCAGATAATCCTCATCGGCCAGCCCGAACTCAGGGATAAGGTCGCAAAACCTGAGTTGCGGCAGCTCGCCCAGCGTATCGTGGCTCGGTGTCATATCAAGGCGCTCTCAAAAACCGATGTCGCCTGCTATGTAAATCACAGGATTGCGGTTGCCCGCCGCAGAAGGGCGCGGCGCCAGGAGTTGGGGGAGTCCTCACCCGGGCACTCTCCCGAAGTCAGAGGGGTATACGAAGAAGTTCCCGGCGAGGTGCCTCCCGATCTTTTTTCCCGGGACGCTCTGAACAGTTTATATGCTTATAGCAGCGGCGTCCCCAGATTGATCAACCTGATTTGCGACCGCGCGCTCCTGGGCGCTTTCGTACAGCAAAAAAAGATCGTGGACAGGTCAACTTTGGTAAAAGCTGCCGGTGAGGTGCTCGGAGATCATCCGAGCGGGGCCGGCCGGAAATGGAAAGTTGCAATAACGGCAGCAATTGCGCTTTGCGCCAGTCTGGGCCTGCTCTACTATTTTTCCAACGGCTTTGAATCGCTTAGAAACCACGGCGGTCATGAGCAGGTCATGTTGAGGCCTTTACCGAAAGCACCGCCCGTAGAAAAAAACTAAATTCTTAATAAAGGCGCTTATGTCTTACATACTCGATGCCCTGAAAAAATCAGAACAGGCGCGCAGAGGCCGAAAGGGCCGCGGATTGCTCCAAGGACCCATCGAAGCGCCGGTTGCGCCTCCGAAGATCGCTAAAAGCTCACGGGGCAGGCTATGCTTCATCGCCGTCATTCTTTTTATCAATATCGGTTTCTTCGCATATTTGCTCCGTCCCTGGCAGGGGGGCGGCAATGCCGGCACAGGTCACGCCCCACCCCCGGAGACAAAGGAGCAGTCCGCCCAGGTAATTGCACCATCACCCTCCGTGCAATTGCAGGCGAAGCATGAACCGGCGGAAACCATGCCGGCGGAACAGGAAAAATCACCACCCGGCCCTACGATCTCTGAGGAGGGGAGAGCAGCTCCAAGCGAATCGCCCGCCACCGGAACACAAACTCCTGATAGGATTCAGGATCAAGTGGCTGAAATTAAATCAAAGAGAGGTGTCGCTGGAAAGCCCGCCGCCGTAAAACCACCTCAAGACCCAAAGACTGCCGCAACGATAAAGGAGATGAAGACTGCAAGCTTGCATGAGGCACGGAAAAACTCGTCGATGCACTCGGAGCAACCTGTGCGTCCAGCGGGCGGCAGCGGCATTCTTGCAGATATGGAACCGCTGACAGACTTGAGTGGGGCTCAGGGCGAACATGCCGCCGCCCGAGTGCTAAAGTGGCACGAACTTGCTCCGCAAATCCGAGACTCCATACCGAACCTATCCGTTTCAATGCTCATCTATTCCAAAGAACCCGGGGAGCGCTGGATAAATATAAACGGCTCCAAGAGACACGAGGGAGATAAGATTTCCGAAGGTCTCAAGCTGGAGGAGATTACCACGGACGGGGCGATTTTGAGTTACCAGGGACGCCGTTTCTATAAGGGCGTGGTTGGAAACTGAACAACTTACGTCACTGTCTCCAGCCAGATATCCTTGAGATTGATTTCTATTTCATCAAAGGGTTCAGCGCGCACGCTGTTGTCGTCTGCATAGGCGCCTGCCACTACCCACCTGCCC
>OMOE01000019.1 GCA_900290365.1 Syntrophobacter sp. SbD1
TCAGAAGATCATGGCAGGCTACGATTTCACTTACAAGGTGGGGTTCTCCGAACGCTTACCTTTTTCCCACTGTTTCCTGCTCACGGTTCTCTGTTCACTACCACCTGCTAGCCGCTGTAATCAGCCCTCGGAATGCCTTCGGAGTCGCGGGTCTGTGCCCCTCAGTCCTCAGTCCTCGTTTTTGCTCATCACTCATCATTCATCACTCATCACTGGCTTCGTTTTGCCTCTTGTGGTTGCCTTTCCTATTGCCGTTTCTGGTTGCCGCTTCTATTGCCGTTTCTGGTTGCCGCTTCTGGTTGCCGTTTGGTAGAGCAAAATTTCTCATCGTAAAATGTTGACTGTCGGGATTTGTCGATTTGGTCTTTGCTGACCACTGACCACTGGCCACTGACCAGAGTTTGAACAACGTATAAGCGCGCTGGAAAAAAATTCAAAAAAATAGAAGGTGTAAGATAACGAAATTGATGGCGAATCGGCCAATCACTGTAAAGCGGCTGTTTTTCACAAAGGGCATTGTAATGATATCGATGACTTGCACCTATTTTCTCTGTATTTCCTCTGTATTTTCAGAGAAACCTCTATGTGCATACGGGTGCTTTGGGAGGGCATAAAACCCTCCCACAAAAAAAATCGCGTGACCACGCGCCGCGGATTGTGCGAGTTGTCAATCGATAAGGCCTTATTTTGGGTTGCTGCTCTTAATCCTGTTAATCCTGTCTGATTTGTCTTTAGTCGCCTTTGAGGCGAATCACCTCACCAAGAAAGCATCTTTAGTTGAGTAACTATATGAAATTTATAATTAAAGCTAATTGTGGGGCCAACTGGGGTAGAGCGTCAAGTGATGATGCAGGCCAATTCCCCTTTCTAAATCAAGGGATAGGGCTTTTTGTCTGCTTTCCGCAGAGGCCGCCGGCAGAGAGCTTTTTGCATTCTTTTATGAACCTGGATATTTTGCGCATCCTGCAAATCTAGAAAGAAAGCCCCTCCAGAGGTCATTGAGACCGTTTGTCATCAAGGTGGTATGCATTTTGCCTTCAGCTACACCTGTTTAAAGCTCAAAACCAATATCGTTCTCAAGCTCTAACCCACGTTGATTATGCTTTCTCGCGGATCTCCCGGCTTTCGGCTTCAAAACTGGAACTGAATAAAGTGAGTAAGACCCAGCAAGGAGTTGAAAGTTTCAGCAAGACCCGGGGGATGACAGGCCGTGCCTGCTAAATTATCAATAAAGGGGGTGAATAGAGGCACAGGTCGGTTAACGGGAATAGCTTAGGTTCACAAAGTTTATTTTGTTGTGGAGTTGTAAGACTAAAGCAGCGAATTTTCTTTAGGGAGGAGAAACGATGGCGGAAGATACTAATGTCAATGTTATCAACCAAGCAGTAGCCGATCCATCCACTGTAGGTCTTGCGAGTTTCGGTATCGCTCTTTTTACATTGAGTTTTGCTAATGCCGGCATTCTCGGTCCAAACGCGGTGTGTATTCTTATTCCACTGGCCCTGGTTACCGGTGTGATTCACTTCATCGCATGCTTGAACGGCTTTAAGAAAAATGAACTCTTCACAGGACTTGTATTTGGAATCTATGGCATGTTTTGGCTTATCCATGGCTTACTCAATCTCGGCATAGCGCTCAAGATAACTGTGATGGATGCCAATACTCTCCTGGTCTTCCTGGTAGCGTATACTATATTTACCCTCTACGTCCTGATTGCTGCGCTCGTGACAAACAAGGCTGTAATACTGACGCTCTCACTTCTGCTTGCGGTATTCGTGTTGCTGGACTTGGGATTGGCAGGATACCCATCCCTTATCGCAATGGCAGGATATGTGGGGATCCCTTGCTCCCTGATGGCTCTTTACATCTCGGCGTCTGGACTGATTGGCTCACTCTATGGCCGCTCGGTCCTCCCCGTAGGTCCGATTGCCGGATAAACATTTCCAGAAACCGAAGGTGATGGATCTCACCATTACCGTTTAAACCACTGCTAATCAGCCTGTTGCAGCATGGTCCATCGACCGTGCCGCAGCGGGCTGTTACAGAGGAATTGATGAAAGAACATCCATCCTATGTAGGTTTTCCCCCGCTTTCGGACAAGGAGCAGATCGTGGAAGCCCTTGTACACGATCCGCCGGATGTACGCTGGCGGGTGGTAAGAGACCTCTTTCGCATCTACGATGACGAAGACAGGCGGGACTTGATATCATTGCTTCAGCCCCATCTTTATGAGGCCACCGACTTCCGGATCAAATACCGCATCACGATGGCCCTCATGGCGTTACATAACCCCGGCACCAAGGAAGACTACGTGCTGGTCAAAGGCAAGGGGGCATTCAGGCGATCCGGGCTGGAGTCACCAACGGACGGTTTGAAGGATCTGTCTTCTGCGGAAACCGGCCTTTTCCCGATAGTTGATTTCCACATTCATCCAAAATCACCCGATCTGAAATTCTTTTCAGATATGCGGGAAGCCGGAGTGACCCATGGCGTAATTCTGGCCACAGATACGGACCCTTCGGATGTGGACCGCCCGGAGATAAGGGAGAACCTCAGGAAGGATTACTCTCAGTCTCCTCAGTCGCAGACTGTCCCGTTTGAAAGAATACTGACGCAGATAAGAGCCAGCCTCCATTCCCTTACACACGTGGTCAACCGGGATGTTGCAGACTGGGTTTCCGATTATCCGGACATCCTCATCGGTTTCGGCTCGGTGAACCTGTCCAAAAGCAGGGACTACGTGGAAGAGAAGCTGGAAGAAATCCGGCGTTTGAAACTGCACGGGATCAAATTGCTTCCTTTCTCGCAATTTTTTAATCCTGCGGAAAACGAAAATATGGATCTGCTGTTTCAACATTGCGTTGACACCGAATCTATTATTCTCTCCCACAGCGGGTGTGGGGCCGGTCCCTTCGATCTTCCGGAACTCAGCAGGAATGCACACCCGAACCTTTGGGAATCCCTCCTGAAAAAGTACACGGACGTTCCTGTGGTGTTTGCCCATTTTGGGGCCTATAGCACCCACATTCCAGGTATATGGCTGCATGACGTACTCCAGTTGGGGAAAAAATACAGGAATGTCTATGCCGATCTTGCTGCAGTGGACTGGCTTCTGGATCGTGAAACGGTGGTAAAGGAAATCAGGAAGACCATCGGCTTCGACAGAGTGCTGTTTGCAACCGATTATCCTCTGCCTAAGACGGCCGGTATGAGTCTCGCGTACCTGGTAGGGGCCTTGAAGGCCAACACCATACTTACCGAAAAAGAAAAACGCAAAGTACTCGGCATGAATGCCTCACGACTACTAGGCCTTGGATAGGACATGGTTTTGACCGATTCTGTCGTTGCGCTCAATGAGGAGTTTGACAAAACAATATCGGGTCCCGAGGATCGGATCGATCTGGCGCGTGTCTGGCTCATCATCTCCCGCCTGGCATATCCGGACCTGGATGAATCTCTATACCTTGCTCAATTGGATCGCCTTGCCGGACGTCTCGAGCAGACAATCACCAGTGGGGCCGATGTGCGCCTGATTGCGCAAACGATGGCGCGGGTGCTTTGTGAAGAGGAAGGGTTCAGGGGAAATTCCAAAGAATATTACGATCCGGACAATAGCTACCTCAATTGCGTCCTGGACCGAAGAACGGGGATACCAATCACTTTATCCCTGGTATACATGGAGGTTGGACGAAGGGCCGGCCTTGACGTTCGCGGCATCGGCATGCCCGGACACTTCATTATCGGCGTCTACGGCGCCGGGAACCGATGTCTCATGGACCCATTCCACAGAGGAGTTGTTCTTGACGAAGAAGAATGCCGCCGCAGGGTCGCCGTTCATCACGGCGGGTCCAGGGTGTTCGGCCCTCGTTTTCTGGAGCCCGTGGGGCCAAAGGCAATATTGGTGCGGCTCCTCAGAAATCTCAAAGGGATCTATATTCACGCGGAAGATGACATCAAATATTTTCAGTCCTTGGAATGGATTATCGCGCTCGATCCCAACGCGGCGGCAGAGTTCAAAGAACGTGGACTTATTTACGAAACATTGGGGGCCTACGATCGTGCCACCAGGGACATGGAAAAATACCTGTTTCTCGCGCCTGACTCCCCTGATGCCCGGGTGATCCAATCAAAAATTGAACAACTAAAGGAGACGACATCTACATTCCATTAGCGGGATTTTCGCAGAGCGGACAATGCCTGTGAGTTACCACAAGATCCCATCCTACAATCACTATGACAAGAACAGGAGGATACGAAATGCCAAAGTATTTGATCGAACGTGAAATTCCGGGGGCCGGCAATTTGACTTCACAGGACCTTCAGGGCATATCTCAGAAGTCCTGCGGAGTTCTTAAGGGCATGGGACCTCAGATTCAATGGGTTGAAAGCTACGTCACCGAAGATAAGGTTTACTGTGTCTATATCGCACCGAACGCGGAGATGGTGCGCGAACACGCCCGTCAAGGCGGATTCCCGGCAAATCGGGTTTCAGAGATAAAAAGGATGATCGATCCCACTACCGCCGAATGAGCAGAAAAAAATGAATGAAATTGATCTGCAGAAATTGGACCGGACCAGTCCCATTATACAGGTTGCTATCGAGCTTGGAATCAAGGTCCAGGGCAATATGGCTCAATGCTTTCGAAACGCGGGGCATCCCACCGCAGATGCAACGATGACCCTCTTTTTCGATATTGCCCGAAACGCCTTCTTCTGCAAGACGTGCCGGGAAGTAGGCGGCTCAGTCATAGACCTGGTCAGCCAGTATCGGAATTTGAGCCGTGAGGAAGCCATTGCCTGGCTCGCACATCGCTCGGAGTTCGACATGCTGATGAGGGACCGCTATCACGGGAAGGGCAGAAAAAAGCGTTAGTACTTAACTTAACCGAAAACTAAAACCTCAAAACTGATGAATGCCATGGGTCCCAGAATGAAGAAAGAATCGCGCAATCCTTCCCCTAAACATTCTTTGCCCCGGAAAGAATTGGTGGATTCCATTATTCGGGAAGCATCGGAAATGAAACCCTCCGAAGACCGGGAAGATGCTGAAAGCCTCGAGAAAAAAATGAGGGAATCGGAAGCAAAGCGTTTGGTTCTGGCCCAAGCGCTCCACGCTTCACGTGAGCAGATGCGCAAGTACATGCCGGGGCAGGACGAAGAACAAGAAAAGGCCCAGCCTTTTGGCGTATTCGTGAGATATGGACACGACAGGCAGACCGCCATCATCAGACATCACGGCAGACTCTACGAAGCCCGGATAGAAAAGAAAGAACCAGAGGAGAGCGAACCTGCCGTCAAGACCTTCCACGCCATACTCGATTCCAGGAGGCAGAGCGCTTCCTCGGCGATGGAGTTGCGAAAAGGCGAGTTATTGCTCCTCAATAACGACTTGAATGTTATCGATGCTCGCGGATTCGATTTGGTTTGTGGAAGTCTCGGCACTGTGCAGCAGGTGCTCAATGAAGATAAACTGCTGCTCAGGACGGTAGGCGATGAGTCCTTGGTTGTTAGCAGGGCTCAACCCCTTCATGGAAAGAAAATCCTTACGGGGGACAACATCGAATACGATTCGGATTCCCTCTTCGCATACAACCTTCTTCCAAAAAGTTCAGTGGACAGCCTGGTTTTGGAGAAAGTCCCCGATATCCGCTATGAGAACATAGGAGGGCTGTTCGATGCCATCCAGACCATAAGAGATGCCGTCGAACTGCCTCACCTCTATCCCGAGTACTTCAGGGAATACCGTCTGGTGCCACCCAAGGGGATTCTGCTTTACGGTCCCCCCGGATGCGGCAAGACACTCATCGCCAAGGCCGTGGCCAATAGCCTGACAAGGCGTATCGAGGAGATGACCGGAGAAAGAGCTGAAAGCTACTTCCTCAATGTGAAGGGCCCTGAACTCCTGAATAAATTCGTTGGCGAAACGGAACAGGCCATCAGGGATTTGTTTGCCAGAGCGAGAAACCAGGCCACTCACAGGACCCCTGTGATAATCTTTTTCGACGAGATGGATTCTCTGTTTCGTGTGAGAGGCTCAGGGGTTTCCTCCGACATGGAGGCCACCATCGTGCCTCAATTCCTTGCCGAGTTGGACGGGCTGGAGATACTTGAAAACGTTGTGATTATAGGGGCCACCAATCGCGAGGACCTCATCGACCCCGCCGTGTTGAGGCCGGGACGCCTGGACCGGAAGGTGCGCATACCTCGTCCCGGCAAAGAAGCGGCAGTCGAGATTTTCCCCAAGTACCTTACCTATGATCTTCCCCTGGATCTTGCCGCCGTAGAGGCTTTCGGAAGTAAGGCGCAGGCGGTCGAGGGCATGGTTAAACTGGTCGTAGAAACAATGTACGGTACTGAGCCCGAAAATGAGCTGATAGAGATCACTTACGCCAACGGGACCAATAAAATTCTCTACATGAAGGATTTTGCGAGCGGCGCAATTATAGAGAATATTGTCCGGCGCGCCAAGTTTCTGGCAGTTAAGGAACTTGTGGACAGGGGGAAAAAGGGAATCTGCATCGAGCATCTGTTATCGGGGCTAAGACAGGAATATCGAGAAAACGAAGACCTGCCCAGCAACACCAACCCTGCGGAATGGTACCGGATTATCGGGAAGGGAGGAGAAAGGGTGGTGCGGATTTGCCCGCTTCTGGGGCAGCCGGATCAATGCATCGAGAAGCCTGAAGAAGTAATAGATCCTGGGGAAGCGTTGGAATGAGTATTCCAAAAGTTATCGGAATCGAACAGGAATATGCGTTAAACATCAAGGGCGGAGATGACCTTTCGGCTTTTCATGCCTCATGCATGCTGGTGAATGCGTACGCGCGAAAGGCAGGCTTAAGGGAGCCCGGAACCAGCATACTGTGGGATTACGGACATGAGACCCCTTTTCGGGATATCCGTGGAGAGCTGTTCGGGAGGAAATCGGGACGGGACATTACCAGGAAAGAGGACAACCTGCTCATTAATGCAATTCTGCCTAATGGAGCAAGACTCTACACCGATCATACACACCCGGAATACAGCACCCCGGAGTGCCTGAGTGCAAGACAAGCGGCGGCCTGCGACAAAGCCGGTGAACTCATCCTGGGTGAAGCGTTGGAGTTGGCAAAGGAAATCCTGCCCGATCTAACCATCAATCTTTTCAAAAACAACATCGATCATCAGGGACACAGTTACGGATGCCATGAAAATTACCTGATGGATGCCGCCACCCACCAGGACTATTTTGTTCATAGTCCCGTGAAGGCACAAAGGACGCTGATTCCTTTCCTTGTCACCCGCCAGATATTTGCCGGTTCCGGAAAAGTCGGCCCATCCTTTCAAATTTCGCAGCGTGCCGACTTTATGGAGTGCTTATTCGGCCTGGATACTATGCTCAAAAGGCCTATCATCAATACCAGACAGGAGCATCACGCGGACTCGAAAAGATTTAGGAGGTTGCACCTTATCGTCGGAGACTCCAATATGTGTGAGTTTGCATCCATCCTGAAGCTGGGAACGACCCAAATCGTTCTCCAGATGATGGAAGATGACTTCCTCACCGGCGATTTCAGCCTCAGGGATCCTCTGCGGGCTATTAGGCAAGTTTCCGCCAAATTTGACAGTGACATCGAACTTGAGGATGGACGCAAGACTTCTGCCATAGATCTGCAGCGCAGGTTCCTTGATTTTGCATTGCAATACAGCCTGAAGCGCGATGTTGCGCATGTCCCCGAGGTAGAAGCGATTTTGAAAGATTGGAGTGACGTTCTCGATGGACTTGGAAATCTGAAACTTTCTCAGGATCTCGATCTTGAGGATGATCCCTCCGATTTGACACGAAGACTCGATTGGGTTTTGAAGCTTTGGCTCTTCAACCGGTATCGGCGCAAAAAAACACTGACATGGGACCATCCGCAGCTCAAAGTGCTCGATCTTCAGTATCACAACATAGATCGGGATGAAGGCGTATTCTATTCCCTCCAGCGCCGGGGACTGACCGAAAGCATTCTCCGAGACGCGGAAATAGCGGCCTTTGTGAGGGAACCGCCTTCCGACACCAGGGCATGGTTTAGGGGTAAGTGCGTGCAGAAATTTCCAGGGGAGGTTTACCTTATGAATTGGGAGGTCGTAGGCTTTGACCATGGCGACATCCACCGTATGGTCCCCCTTCTAAATCCGCTAAAAGGAACGCGCGACCGCTTCCAGCAAGCCTTTGATCAGGCGCGCAATTCCAGGGAACTGTTAGATATTATAGGAAAATTGCATTCATAGCGACTGCGGCGCGGTCCGGTTCGGAGGAAAACTCGATGGCTGAAACTCGACAAACCCGGCAACAACATAAAAAGAAAAAGAGCAGCAACGAGGATGAATCCTCTTTGCTTGACGCCACAACGGATAAGAAAAAAAAGCTCAAGCAACTCGATGATTTTATCGAGGGAGTGCTCCAGGAGGCTGGAGAGGAATTCCTCGAGGAGTTCAAGCAAGTGGAAGGGCAGTAGGGCGGTGGGACCGCCGGCCGGGTTGCCTGCTTGCAAAATCGCCGCAGGCAGGGCGGGGGTACCAGCGCTTCTGCCTGCCGCGATTCGGCGTAGCCTGTAAAGGAATTCAGTGGACATGTCCGGAATGCGGTGCGACCCGCAGTTTCGGAAACGACTAGGCGGCGGGCGGTGGGACCGCCGGCCGGGTTCGCCGCTGCCTTCGGCGGCGGCAAACATATCCCCCCGCAGGCTCTTCATAAATAACGTCTGGAGGTCGATGATTTGCAGGAAAGAATTATTGGAACGGAGTGCGAATATGCGCTTTTCCATCAACTCTTGTCCCTGCCCGCAGACGCGAGAAGAGAAACGGACAAATTGAGGGGTGGGACACTCATTGAAAATCTGAAGAAAATGTCTGCTTTGCTCGTCTGCGCGCTTACTGCCATGGATGTGCCTGCGGCTGGTGAATTTCTCGGCAATGGAGGACGCTTCTATATTGACCGGGGCAGTCACCCGGAGTATGCCACGCCTGAATGCAGGAACGTGGAAGATCTTATCGCCCATGAAAAGGCCGGAGATACACTGGTCCAGAAATTGGTCGAGGCAGCCAGGCTCATCATGGAGCAAAACGGTATTCCCGGTAAACTCCATGCCTTCAAGAACAATCTCGACCCCCATGGAAATACTTATGGGAGCCACGAGAACTACCTCATCACGCCGAAGGCCATGGAGGAAATCCGAAAAATAATCCCCTTTCTTCTTACCCGCCAGATTTTCACCGGCGCAGGTAAATTAGCGGGGTCTGCAAGCCGGGCCGCCAGGGGGCAGGATTGCCTTCCGTTTTCGGTGTCTCAGCGCGCTGACTTCATCGACACCGTTTTTAATGACAGGGCAACTGAGACCAGAGGCATAATCAACACCAGGAAGCGAGAGATTACCCGCCGGGACGAGAACATCAGGCTTCACGTTATCCTTGGTGATTCCAATATGTCCGAGTATGCGCTCGAACTCAAGGTGGGCACGACGGCCCTTATTTTGAGGGTGCTCGAGGAGGACGGGCTCCATATGGTTCCCATGTTTTCCAAGCCCGTGGATGCCTTGAAAGCTATTTCGCACTACCCTCCGAGCGTGCACGAGGTGGATGGACGCAGCGGAGGATATACCGCACTGGATGTCCAGTTCATATATCTTGAAAAGGCTCAACGGTTTTTCGCATCACATGCGGCGAGCCCTGCCGAGAAGGCCGCTCTGAATTTGTGGGAACGCACTCTTGTCGGGCTGAAGAACTTTAAGATATCATACCGGACCGGCGTTATTGAAGATGATCCCGATGGGCTCAGGCGAAAGCTCGACTGGGTGATAAAACTATGGCTCCTGAACCGTGCCCGGGAAAAGAAGGCGCTGGACTGGAGCGATCCGCATCTGCTGCATCTGGATTTCAGGTACCACGATCTTGATCCGCAGACAGGCCTTTTCTTACGATGTGCAACCCTGGAGCTTGTCGACCGGGTGATCGAAGAGGACAAAGTCTGCTTGGCTCTGACTGATCCGCCACCAGACACAAGAGCTTGGATGAGGGGTAAGATTATCCGGGAAGCCTCACGAAAAAATGTGGATGTGATTGTCGAAAACTGGGAATCGATCAAGATAGTTGCCAAGGGGGATGATTCCGGCCGACATCACCCTTTTGAGAGACAAAAGCGGCTGATAAATGGCCTCAAAGCGGATTTGACAGATCCCTTCGAGAGATGCAATACCGCTTTGCTAGCGAAGGTCAGCCGATTTATTGAGAGGTGTGATGCATAGACTTGAACCGTCTCCAAATCAATGGTTGAGCGAAGGTATCAAGGAAGTGCTGGACCTCCAGTACAGGCTCCATGAGGTCGGACACCATCGTTTAGCAAAGGCGGCAGATATCGAGGGGACCGGGCCTAAAATTGTCGAACCGGTAGCTCATCATGTTTCCGATATTTATAAATGCCTTCACCAGGGGACCTTCGGAGTTGGACACAGTATAGATAGTCCACAGGGTTTTAAGCGCCGTCTCTTCGATGAAATGATGAGAACTCAAACTGCCCTCGCCGAACCACTGCTGGAAAGGGTCTCAGCGGACGGTTCGGTCATTAGAGTAAATCTGCGGCCTTTTCGCGCCCTCTTTTTGGGCAGTGAGGAGAGCGGCTGCGATCTCCTGGTGAAGGTATGCCTGGAATCCGCGCCAATTGTGACGGGCACCCCGGCAGGATTCTTCTGCGCTCTCGACCTGTTCAGGGACCTGAACAAATCTGGCGAGCTGATCTCGGAGGGAATGATTATTTCCATTCCCGAACAGACGGTCGAGGGCTTCCTCAGGGAGATCAGACAGCTCACGGCCGACTCCGGATTCATTCCGGTCTTGAGCCATTCGCCGGTTTACAGAAAGTTGAACAATCCATCTTACCGCGTAGTGCATTTGAACGCCTTGATGAGGTCGCCTTTGGCCACATTGATACAAAGTCCACATGACAACGAATCAAAATATGTACACTAAAGAAAATAAACCCGGCATGCCGCCCGGCGCAGAAGCACCTCACGCAATACTATTGCAGCCTCCTCCCGGCGATCTGACGGGCCCATACCCGGCGCTCGCTTATCTGAAGGCATCCGCATCCCGTGATGGGCATAACGTTCACATTAGGGACCTGGGGATCGAGGCCCTTGGTTTCCTTACCGCAAAAAGCGGATTACAAAAGTTGCTGCGGCAGGCCGATACCCTCAGGAATGAAATGGAGGCCAAACCCGAACTGAGTTCCACCGAACTACATCACTACGAGTTGCTGGTGTCGGCAGTCGGGCTGGGGTTGGAGCCGGACCTCATCGCCAACTCCATAGCCGTGCTGAAGAATAAGGAAAAATTCTATGAATATCGGGAGTACAAAAGGGCCGGCCGGCTGCTCGAAGCATTTTACAGGTTGTTGTCCGCCGTTCATTTTCCAACCCGGATTTCCTCCTCAGAGTATCCCACGGCTCGAGAACTGGGCAGCTTCGAAAATGTAATGGCACACCATCGGGGGGCGCTTAATCCATATATCGAATACTACGAAGATGTCTTGTTCCCATATATTGCCGGTATCGAGCCCGCGCTAATCGGAATATCGATGGTCTTCGCTTCCCAATCAGTGCAGGCGCTGGTGCTTGGCAGACTGTTGAAACAGCGGTTTCCGAACTCACATATCGTCATGGGAGGGGCGTATCTGTCTCAATGGGTCCTCCTCATGAAAGATGCCCAATTATCGGATCTCTTCACCTGTACCGATTCTGTCGTCTGCGGTGAAGGAGAAGATGCATTCACTGAACTGCTCGACCGAGTCGTCAATAACCGGCCATTGGAAGGCGTATCGAACCTCATTTACCTGGACCGGTCCACGTCCGCGATCCGCCGATTTACCACATTGCAGTATGTCGATATTTCCGGCCTGCCCCCCCCGGATTACTCGGACCTTGATCTCGGGGCCTATCTGAGTCCCGAACTGGTTATACCTTACTGCATCAGCAGGGGATGTTATTGGGGAAGGTGTGCTTTTTGCCAAAACCGCTACGGTGACAACCGTATAAGAAGATATCAGGCGATCCCGGTCGAAAAAGCCATAACGGAAATGACCGGTCTGGCGGAAAAATACCGCGCCGATCATTTCAACTTCAGTAACGATGCGATCGATCCGGGGTACCTCCAGCGATTCTGCAAATCGCTTTCGCAAGGCGGCAAAAAATTCATTTGGAACACCGATCTGCGTGCCGAGAGCTCATTTACGCCCGAACTGTGTCAACAATTGGCCCTTGCAGGTTTGAACTCCGTTGCAATTGGATTTGAGAGCGGATGCCAGAAAACCCTGGATGCCATGGATAAAGGGTACAATGTTGAAACCGTGCGGCAGGTTATGAAGAATTTTTACGATGCGGGCATTGCCACCCAAGCCATGGGAATTCTCGGATTTCCTGGAGAAACCCACTATGATGGTGAGATGACCGTGCGGTTTCTCGAAGAAAATGCCGACCGCATATCCTATTATGTCATTGGACTTCTCATGGTGCTGCCCGGCTCAAAGCTCTACGAAGATCCTCAAAAATACGGCATAAGTTCGGTTACCTTCGAACAAAATCCGATGATGACTCCCGAACCCGTTTGGAGATCGGACATCCGCATATCCGCAAAGGCCGTCAACGATCTCTACGACCGGCTGAGCCGGCTCGAAGATGAATATGCCATAAACGATTATCCCTACGCCGGGGCTTTATCCACCAATCACGGCTTTCTCTACTTCAGACTAGGCCCCGATATTCTAAAACGGATAAAGCAGGACGAAAAACAGATGCTCCTCAGGCTTGGCCGTATCCTGGGTGCAAACGGTGGCCAATCGAGTACTGCCAAGTACAAGTCCGTAGTGCCCAAACAGAAGTTGCCTTACACTGTCTACTCTTCGTCTTTTCCTTTGGGCGAGACGCTTCCGGAGAACCAGCCGGTCAGCTCCACGGTCAAGAGGGAATACCTTGTAGATCCCGTAAATATGCCTATCCCGATAAATTCCGGTCTGTTGAAATTCCTGCGAAGAATGGATGGACACAGGAATCTAAAGGCGATTCTCATCAAGATCCCCGAGGTCGGCCCGCATCAATTGGTCCCTTTTCTTCTTCACCTTGTATCCCGGGACTTGGTTGAGGTGCCGGGATTATGACAAACTTCCAATCATTCCCGGTCTCCTGAAAGATCGAAACCGTTTTCTGCCAGCAAACCTTTAATCTTCTCATAGGTCCCGACGACCATAGCAGGACAGCGAGTGGTCCGGTTTGCCGGATCATCCCCCAGGATGGTCTCGCAGCGAATCCCGCCATACATGAGGCCATATTGAGCAGTAAACCATTCCACCAGTTCGAAGATCATCAGGTTGAGGTGCTCATTTTCCTCCTCATCGGGTGTTCCTCTCCCCGCGTAGAGTCCAAGCAGGCATGCTCCCCCAGTCAGGGCGCCGCACACCTCACCCGAAAACCCGAGCCCACCCGCAAGGCCCGCCATAGACCGGACGAGGTCGGGGTTCTTCTTTCCCTGAGCTTCAAGGCCCATCATAAGCAAAATCTGGCTGCAGTAGAACCCCTGCTGCGCCAGTTGCATCATCCGTATCATTTCCTCGGTCATGGTCCCACCCCTTTTCTTGCCGCCGCCGAAGGTTTGAGTGGCGAACCGGGCCGGCGGTCCCACCGCCTCATTTGTCCTCCAGCAACTTTTCCACCTCGGCCATTTTCCCCGCAGCAAGGTCTTCGGGTATGAACACCTGACCGCAACGGGGGCATCTGTAAAGGTCGACGGGAAACATGCTTCCGAGATAGCCAACGTTGACC
>OMOE01000059.1 GCA_900290365.1 Syntrophobacter sp. SbD1
GCGCGCCGACGGCAAGGTCCTTGACCGCCTGAAGAATTTTTTCGTGATAACCCTCGCGTCTCCGTGTAAGCGTATTTGTAAGGTTGAATGACCGGGGCTTCCAGTCCAGCTCCGCGATCATGCCGCCTTTCGCCGGGTTTATAAAAATATTCAGAAGCTCGGAGTTGATCATGACTTCCTCGTTCCCATCCCGGTCGAAGTCGCCGGTCTCGATCACGAGCCACGATGCCGCCTTCAGATCAGACTTCCGGCTTCTACCTTCCCGTTTCTTTCCATCCACCGACCCCTGACATTTTAATACCGTGTCTGCCAAAAACTCGGCCTGGACAATATGCTCAAACACCGCGGACCGCAGGTGGGGCAGATATAGTCCGCCGAAGACGCCATGCCAGTATGAGTCGTTGCACTGAGACTGGTACAGGTGGTCAATCATAAGCGAAGCATCGGTGCTCTTCCTGCCGCCCCGCTCCGCAAGCGCATTGAGCGCATCGTGCACCTTGCTGCTCACCATCAGCATACGCTTGTGCATATGGTTGCTCTCGGGATATTTAGCGAGAAAATTTCTCCAGATGCCACCTTTGATGAAGGGACGGAGAGAGCCAAACTCCGGGGAGTTTTTTGTTTTCGCAAGCGCCTCATCGTATTCCTTCATGGCGCGCGTCGGCAGCGCCCATTCGCCCATTTCCATGTAGGATGCCGTCGGAAGATATATCCTTCCGCGGGCCGGTTCCTTGGTAAGAAACTCCGCGAAAGTCGTCGTCTCGAGCCATTCTCCGTTCTGCTCAATGAGCGTAAAAAAACGCTCAAGCCAGCCTTCTTCATACACGGTGTGAAAGGTCTCAGGCCAGACACCGAATTTTTCCCCGTCATCAGCCATTACGGCAAGACGGCTTCGTTCTGCGGATCGGAGACCGGCAAGAAACTCGATTGTTTCCTCGGCAGGGTGAAAGGGTATCAGGTACCGGAGCTTTTCGCTTCCCGGGAACATACGGAGAACGCAGCCCAACTCTTCCGTCAGGTAGTAACCGTCAAGTTCATCATCGTGCAGTCCGGCCATTTTAAAATGGCAATCGTCGACGACCACGTGGTTAATACCTGCTTCGCTGATAGGCTTCGCGAGATGGGGCTCCCAGACCCGCTCGGCAAGCCACATACCGCGGGCATCGTAGCCGATCTGTTCGCCGATGAAGTGCGTGAGTGCATGGATCTGGCCAGTCTTGTCTTCGTCCGGCAGCACCGCGAGAATGGGCTCGTAAAACCCGCCGGACAGGATCTCCACGCGGTCTTCCTTCACCAGTTTCCTCAAAAGGTCAATGAATTCCGGATGCCGCTCTTCAAAAAAACGGAAGAGAATACCGGTGTAATGCAGTGTAATCTTGATCCGTGGGTGGCGCTCAAGCACCTTGACGAAGGGCAGATAGGACTTCTGATATGCGTCCTCCGCAACAAATTCGAAATTGCCGACCGGCTGATGATTGTGAATGGCGAAGATGAATTGGACTTTCGGCATCTCTCCCTTTAGTATCCTGCGTTTCCTTAGGCTGCGAAACCGTGCGATGAGAACATATCTTGAAATATTAGACTCATAGGTCGAAAAAGTCAACTAAAAACAGGGGAATAGCGATGATCAGGACGAAGGAAACGATTGGCGGACCGCATCGCGTCAAGGGAGTGAGATTATTACCTGCTCCATGAGATCCAGTATGCCTTTAAGCGATATTTTACAAGAAAAAGTCCCAGACCGCCAAGAGCAAATCGAGGGAATCACTAATGACCGTGAGCAGGTACCCGCAAGGCGATGAGCAGCGAATGAAAAAAACCGCAGTGGCCGAGAATATTGTCATGCCGCACACGTAGAAGAACTTGCGCTATTGATGTCGGGCAGCACTCTGCATAGCGCGGTCAACACTCAGAAGCGAACAAGCATTTCCCCAGACATGGCTGTTTCCCCGAGCATGCCCAAGAGGAAGAGATTTGTGAACTCGGATGCCATGCGTTCGTCTGTGCCGCCCCTGTTTCATGCCGTTTTTTTCACCATCATAGCCGCCAGGAGGAAGAACAACAAAGTATATGCCGCGAGCACTGCCGTTGAAACCAAGGCCGGGCTGCCGCCCGAAGCAAGCGCGCGAAGCAGCAGGCTTGCGTGCGTCAGGGGGTAGACGAGAATGAGGCTCTTGAAAGGTTCCGGTAGTCTGTCGGGAGAAAAAAACGTTCCCGCCAGGAACGACATGGGAATGATGAAAAAGCTGTTGAAATTCGACATGTCCTCGTGCGAGCGGGCGATCATGGCGGCGGCCACGCCCGCGGCCCCGAAGCAGAACGCAGTAAGTGCGAGAATGGCCAGGAAAGTCAACGTCATATGCAGCTGAACGCCGGTGACTACTCCGACGAGCAGGAGCATGAATGCTGAAAACATGCCGCGCACGAGCCCCGTGAGGGCTCTGCCGAGCGCGATGTCCCAGTGGCTCACCGGAGAGACGAGTACCTCCTCGATTGTCTTGGTGTACAGCTTGCTGATATTGAGCGATGTCGATACCGGACCGAAACTGTTGTTCATGGCTGAAAGCGCCAGAATGCCCGGAAGAACAAATTCCAGATAGCGGCCTCCACTCACGTTCATTCCCCGCCCCAGTCCCCAGCCGAAGGTTACGAGATAAAGAACGGGCATGATCAGGCTCGACGCAATAAAGCGCCAGGGTTTCTTACGGATGATCATCATCTCTTTCCAAAAAATAGGATAAAAATTCATAAAAAACCTCATCTACCCGGGATGAACACGACAAAATAATATAAGAATACAGTGATCATTCTTTATCTTTTCCTAACCGTGTTCATCCGTTGTTACCTGATGTCTTATGTATCAATCCTTTCCCCCGTCATGCTGATAAACACGTCCTCCAGCGTCACATCGCGAACAACCATGTCCGAGCAGAGCTCGCGGCCAGCTTCGATCGCTGATTCCCTTGTCTGGAAGAACTGCCGGGGAATATCGTATCTGCCGAGACACTCAACGGCGAATTTCCCAACGCCGTCCTTGAGAGCGGCTGGTCTGTCAAGCGCAATGATCTTTCCCGAACGCATGATGGCTACCCGGTCGCAGAGCGCATCGGCCTCCTCGATATAGTGCGTCGTCAGCAGGATTGTTATGCCGCTCCGCTTGAGCGACTCAACAAATGCCCAG
>OMOE01000167.1:0-82551 GCA_900290365.1 Syntrophobacter sp. SbD1
CACGGATAAACTGCTCGATTTCTTTAAGCGGCTTGACAGAAAAGTCTCGATACAGATCAGTCCACACAAACGAGGAGAGCCTTATCAGGAAATAAGCTTGTCCCGTAACCCTCTCACCTTCACAACCTTTCAAACCGCACCGGATGGGTCGTCGTGTAAATGACGGTGTGCGGTATGCCGGCGGTGTCTCAGATACTCCAAAGCGGCTGCCCTTGGTCGCGGCCAGGAGCTTTTCAACCTCGCGCGTGGTGAGGTGTTTTCGGTCGCTCTTTTTTGTCCAGTTTCCGGGGTTTTTATCAGGGCGCAAACCCGCGCCAATCCTCAAGGGTGTTTTTAGAATATGGACAAAATACGCTCAACGGTGTGCGGGGTCATAGCCGGTTTGCGACAGCAATTCGCGCACGGGGCAATCTCATCTCGAAATAAAATCCATGCTTCAATGCACTTCTACCTTCAGTCCTGACAACTTCACCAGAAATTCACCCACCGCTACGAGCTTATTATTTACTTCTGCACTAGTGTCCCGATCAATATCTGGATAGCCTTCCTTCTCTTTTATTTTTTGAAGTTCTGCAGCATGTCGAGGGTCTGAAAACCAAAATCTATCACTGTCCCTTGGCGCGCGTCGTCTTACCAGATGGTATCGTCCTTTCTCAACAGCCTCCAATATCCAAGTAGTGCCATCCATAATCTCCTCTTCGACTTCAAAAGCACCGACTGATGGCAGTTGCCAAAATTGAAGTTCAGTGAAAAGTTTCTGGAATTGGACAACTTCTTCCTTTGTCAGGCTCTGCTTTCGATTCAATTTGGAAACATTGTTGGCAGGCCAATAATCGGCCTGTTTGGTAGTTAGAACCCACTTAGTATTAGTGATTCGATCGAGTCTAAAAATTACCGGTTTCTGTTTAAATCCGGTACACGACAATCGATACGAAATTGCATTTGGATCTTTAGCTCTTGGCCATAAGGGTGGCTCCTTCATCGATTCAAGAAACTTGGATTCTGCCTTAACGAAGCTTTGGTTCACACGAGCAGGCATGTTGAGGTCGTCGGGGAAGTACTGTGCCGCAAGTAAGTTGCTGACGCAAAGTGTGATCATGAGCAAAATAGTAGCGAAAGCTGTCTGTTTCTTACTCATTTGTCCCCCTTTGGAAGGTACCGGCCTTTAGAGTCCCTATAAGAGCGGGTCAGCTCACTCCACAACTGGACAAGTACACTCTATTGTTCAGTTTTTTGATAATCACTGTTCATATTCTATTGCGGCATTTTGCGGTCCGGTTTTCGGTACGCAAAGCGCTGAACGAGCGGTTACATGACATTAACACGATGACTATTCCATGCTTTCAGGGCCGTTAACGCTTTTCTTATAACTCCGTTGCTTTTGATTCAAGCGGACAAACTACAATTAGTAAGTCCTTGCCAGAATTCCTAATCTGATGCTCTTCGTTGCTCGGTATGAACACAACACTACCGGTCTTCGCCGTAGTCCATTTACCATTGTGATAGAAATCGCCTTCACCTGAATGAATGAACATTTCATGTTCCCAATCGTGCGAATGCTTTGGCGAGTATCCTCCCGGAGAAAACTCAAAAACGCGCATTCAAAAGTTTTCCGCGCCATCTTTCTGGCCAATAACAACGCGGGCTGCTACCCCCTTGGCTTGGTCGGTTTCAAAATGAGTGGCGTTTGCGTCGGTATAATGAAGGATTTTCATGCTCTGTTCTCCCTTCTAACAAGTGATGATTCCAACTATCACACTAATTGTCATGATGGCCGGATTGGCTAACTTGAAAAATATGGACAACAAAGTGTCCAGCTTTGCCCGCTGTTTTTACTGGCTTTTTTACTCGCTGACGATTGTGCCGCTTTAGGCGGCGCGAGTGCGTTTTGTGGCCGTTGCGGTTGCGCTCTGCATGGCGCGCAACCAAAGTCGCGCTGGGTCTTCGGAAAATGCAATCTCTACTTACTTTGCACACCGCGAACCGGAGGCAAGGGCGGACTGAGCCGTCTATATCCCGGCCGCATAAATAGCAGCGCTATTCCAACATCGGCTGTTCATATGGCGTATGTGCCGCCGTGGTCAAACCCTCGGTCTGCGTAATTGATATCCGTCCTAAGTGTAGCGCCCGCGAAGCGGACAAAAGCCTGTTTCTTTCTTCTTCGCGCCTTCGCGTGCAAAGTCTCTTATTTCCTTGCGTCTTCGGGTGAGAGGTTTTGTCTTTCCCGCTCCCCGCTCCCCGCTCCCCGCTTCCCGCTCCCCGCTTCCCGCTACCCCAGTCCATACTCCTTAAGCTTTCTCCACAAAGTAGTCCGGGGGATGTTGAGGACTTGGGCTGTCAGGCCTTTGTTGAAGCCGGTGGTCTCGAGGACCCTGGCTATGTAGCGTTTCTCGTATTCCGCAAGGGGCAACAGCCCCTCGCCCTCCATGGTGTCGAATTCGAGATGCTCAATGTCCTGGGGCAGGTCCCGGGGCCTTATCCGGCTGCAGTCGGTGAGGGCGACCGCCCGCTCGATGATGTTTTCCAGCTCCCTTACGTTTCCTGGGAAGGTATAGCCCAGGAGGATCTGGAGCGCCTGGGGCTCGATGCCGCTGACTTGTTTTCGGAAGGCCGCGCGGTACTTTTCGATGAAATGCTCTACAAGAATCGGAATGTCGTCTCGGCGTTGGGCGAGCGAGGGCAAGGGGATGGTCACGACGTTCAATCGGTAGAAAAGGTCCTCCCGGAAGTTGCCCTGCGCCACTTCATATTTGAGGTCCCTGTTCGTGGCCGCAATGATGCGGATGTCCAGATCGATTGCGCGGGTGCCGCCAACGCGCAGGATTCGCCTCTCCTGGATGACATGGAGCAGCTTTACCTGCATCGCGGGCGGCATTTCGCCGACTTCGTCCAGCAGTACCGTTCCTCCGGACGCAGATTCGAGCAAACCGATTTTGGTGGCCGTAGCGCCGGTGAAAGCCCCTTTTTCGTAGCCGAAAAGCTCGCTGCTGATGAGTTCTTCCGTGAACCCGCCGCAATTGAAAAATACGAACGGATGTTCCTTCCTTGGGCTCAACTTGTGTATTGCCTTCGCCACCAGCGCCTTGCCCGTTCCGCTTGCGCCCTGGAGCACAATGTTGCAGTCCACCACGGCGATTCTTTGAATCATGGAGAAAAGCTCTTTTATGGCCGGGCTGTTGCCGATAATGGCGGCCGAGCCGCCCGAGCGCTTCAAAGCCTCGCGAAGACGCAGGTTTTCCTGCAGCATGCTGATCCTGTCCAGCGCTCCCCTGGCCAAGACCCTTATTGCATTGAGCTTAAGAGGTTTTACGGCATAGTGATAGGCGCCCTCTTTGATGGCTTCGATGGCGCTGTCGATGCTCCCATGACCGGTGATGATGATAACCTCTGTTTCCTTCCTGATCGTCTTGCAACGTGAAAGGATCTCCATGCCGCCTGCGTCCGGAAGCCCCAGGTCGCACAATACGATGTCGAAGGGCTCAGCCTGCATGCGCTCCAAAAATGAGCGTCCCGCCGTAAACGCTTCCACCTCGTAGCCATCCCTGGAAAGGGCCAGGCTGAGGCGCCGGCATACGACGACTTCATCGTCGACTATGGCTATCCGCACCTGTTGCATGCTATGCGTTCACCTCTGCTTTGGCGACCGGGAGCAATACCGTGAAAACGGTCCCTTTGCCGATTTCGCTTTTCACATTGATCTGCCCGCCATGTCTTTTTACTATGGAATAGGCGACGGCAAGGCCCAAACCTGTTCCATGTCCTACAGTCTTAGTGGTGAAAAAAGGTTCGAAAATATGTTCGATCGCGTCTGCTTTCATTCCCACCCCGGTGTCCCGGATATCGAAACGAACGAAGTCGGCAGGCTCGGCGGCAACGCTTATAGTAATATCGCCCCCGTTGGGCATGGCCTGGATGGCGTTGAGGAGCAGGTTCATAAACACCTGCTGCAAACTTCTTATGCTCCCGAGAACAGGCGGCAGGGCCTCCGGGATTTCCACTTCGAGTCTTATTCCGGCAAGCATGATCTGATTTTTGACCAGGGTAACGGTGCTGCGCACGATTTCCCGGGCCTCGAGACTGATGCGGTCCGCTCGTTCGGTACGGGAGAAGTCCAGGAGATTTTTTACAATCTCGCACGCCCTCTCCGACTGCGCGAGGATGTCGTTGATCAGTTCCCTGGCCCCGGCATCCATCCCTTCGGCGTATTCCTCGAGGTAGGTCTCGGCCGTTAGAGAAATATTATTGAGCGGATTGTTGAGTTCATGGGCGACGCCGGCAGTAAATGTGCCGAGGGCCCCCATCTTTCTGGCCTGGAGGAGGTGCTCCTGGTTGGTTTCCAGTTCCCTGGCCATCCGGTCGAATGCCCCTATCAGGCCATGTATCTCGTCTGTTTGCAGTCCATCATAGGATGTGGGACTGTAGTTGCCTTTGGCAACGCCCTGGATAGTGGTTTGAAGCACCCTCAAGGGACGGAGCAAACCAAGCGACACCAGCTTTATTACCAGGAGCATGAGCAGGAGGAAAATCCCGAGAAATGCGAAAGGCAGGATCGAGACATTCACGACGGCCTTACGAATTCTTTCCTGTTTTATCCTGAGGAACCTGTCGGCAAAATCGGTCAGTTCCTTTCCTTTGCTGCGCATCAGTTCGGGGTCGACGGCAGCCCTGCCTTCGGTTTCGTAGCGGCCGAGCAGAGTCTGGTAGTCTCCAAGAGCGTCCCGGAACTTTTCAAACGTGTTTCGGTCCGTAATCTCTACGATATCCCCGGAGAGTTCAGAGACGATGGAGTTGATCCACTCGAGGTAATACCTTCCCTCCTTGAGGCTTTCGACGTCATTGTAGAAAAGGTAATTTTTCTCGAACCTGCGCATTTCGAGTATGTTGTCTAGTAAATCATAATAGCGCTCTCCCTTGAGCAGGCGGCCTTTTACCGTAGAGACGTTCCAGAGATTGAGGAGGGTCAGCGCGGCCAGGGAGATGAAAGTTACGGTGAAGACGACAAATATCTGCCCTTTTATGGAACCGAAGAGCCACCTCAAGAACGGATTGCCAAGGTGCGTGAATGAGGACTGAGGACTGAGGACTGAGGACTGAGGTAAGGGGGGCATAGAATTCTCCGGCGTAATATCGAGTTTCTTGAAATTTTATTTTTCAATCCTGTAAATCCTGTTAATCCTGTCTAAAAAAGCTTTTCCTCTGTGATCGGTACGCCACTGTGTGAATTGCTTTTTAGACTTTCGCCTTGTTCCAAAATGGAATTTGCCCTGACAAGGAGCGGCGTCATTGTTTCATTATGAAACACGCAAGGCGTCGCCAATCATTATATGACAACTGTCGCCTCAATGAAACACGCATTATCACCTGCATTTGCCGTTGTGGCACATTGATTGCCTTAAGGGGGTTCCGGTGCAAAGAGGGACATGGTATATGGAACGGATACTAGTGAGCATGGAGTGCAGCAGCGGTTCCTGGGGCGCATTGTCAAGAGCGATTTCCCTGGCGGGAAGAATAGACGCCAGGCTCTTCGCGCTCCTGGTGCTCCCGCCTTCCGAAAAGGAGAGCGGCGGCGAGGACCATAACGCTCCATGTGTCATCCGGGAGCGTCTTGAACTGCTCATCGAAATTGCAAAGTCGGAAGGTTCCCGAATCGACTATTTCATTTCGGAAGGCAACTACGAGGAGGAAGTCATCCGGTTCGTCGAACAGAATCGGATAACGCTGGTAATAGCTGATTCTCCCGGCGAGGATAACCCTCATTCGGACCGGGACCTGGCACAGATTCGCAAGATTCAACATCGTATAGCTTGTCGTGTGGAGCTGGTAAGCCCTCGCAAAATTCAAACTCTTCAGCACAGGAGAAAGCAACTGTCATGAGCATTCCATTTCACTTGTATCTTCCAATTGCCGGCAACAGCGTCAACATGCTCGTAATTTTGGCTTTAGGGGGCGGGGTGGGCCTGCTGTCGGGCATCTTTGGCGTAGGCGGCGGCTTCCTGATGACCCCGCTTCTCATAATGATCGGCATTCCCCCGACTGTGGCGGCGGCAACGGATTCGAACCAGATAGTCGGCGCCTCCACATCCGGAACCCTTGCCCATTTCCGCCTGGGCAACGTAGACTTCAAGATGGGCATGTTGCTCCTGGTAGGCGGAGTTATCGGGGGCACGGGGGGTGTTCAGATCATCAAGATCCTCAAGCAGCTCGGCAATGCGGACTTCCTGATCAATCTCACATACGTGCTCATGCTCGGCATCATAGGCAGCTACATGTTCGCAGAGAGTCTTCAGTCGATGCGCAAGCCTCAACGAGACGTCTCCACACCTAGAGAAAAAAAGGAATCGTTGTACGGGCTCGTAGTGAGATCTCTTCCCTGGCAGATGGATTTCAAGAGATCCGGAGTGAGGGTTTCATTGCTCATGCCGCTCGTCCTTGGAATACTTGTCGGGATTCTGGCTGCGATAATGGGCGTGGGGGGCGGATTCATCATGGTCCCGGTAATGGTTTATCTGCTGCGGATGCCGATGCACGTCGTCGTTGGAACAAGTCTGTTCCAGATCCTTTTTACCTGCGTCAATGTTACAATCATGCAGGCATGGAGGAACCACACGGTGGATTTCGTCCTGGCGCTGGTGCTGCTCATCGGATCGTCCATAGGCGCTCAGGTGGGGGCGAAGCTCGGCAAGAAACTGCGCGGAGACCAGCTAAAAATACTGCTGGCCTCACTGGTGCTCGTGGTCATGTTCAAAATGCTCTATGAACTCCTGGCCCGGCCCGAGGTGCTCCTTGCTTATGTGGGAGGACATTAGAAATGAAGACACTATACTTTTTCCTCCTTTTGGCCCTGGGCCTTTTAACAGTTTCAAATGCTGCCGCGCAGGACGCGGCCCGGTTGACGGTCGAGCCCGCCGCCATCAGCATCGGGGCTCTATACAACGGCATAACTCTTACCGCTGCCGGATCGATTCCGGAGGATAGCGAAGCCATCGTCCGGTTTATCGGGGCCACCTGTGATTTGCACATGAAGGAGAGAGGCAAAGTGGGCGGCGTCGTGTGGATGAACCTCGATTCGATCACCTTCAAGGGCGCCCCCAGCGTCTGCCTGGTTTCCTCGGCAGCCGATTTCAACGGCCTCGAAGCAAATGGAGGCGTCTCGGTAAAGCTGCTGAGGCTCTCCGGTCTCAAGGGAGCCATCCAGGTGGAAGCCAACGGAGGCGGGCACGAAAATGCCGTTGAAGAGTTCCTGAAATTGAAACGGAAAGAAGGTCTGTACAAGGAGTTAGTAGGGAACATCTCATATGAGAGCGCAGTTGAAGGGCAGAAACGCTTCCGGGCGCAGGTCCCGATCCCCTCCCGCCTGGCCCCCGGCTCTTATATGGTCGAACTCGCTGCGGTTAGAAACGGCGAGGTCGTTGCGCGGGCTGAACAGCCGGTTGATGCGGCCCTGGTAGGGTTTCCGGCCATGTTGGCAGCACTGGCCTTCGAGCACTCGGCCCTTTACGGCATTCTAGCCACAATTATAGCCCTGCTTGCAGGCCTTGCGATCGGATTGATTTTTCAGAGCAAGGGAGCGCATTGAAGCAGTGAGCGGTGAACAGTGAGCAAAACGATGAATGTCATTGACGGTCTGAGGAAGGTTTTTTCCTTCTGGTCGCCCACAAAGCCAAGTCTACCCTTTTCGGTGCTGTTTAAAAAGTTCAGGAGCATCCTGGAGCGCAATAACCGGATCCTCGAACTTATGGCCGACATGGGTGACAAGCTCGGGGGCGAGTATGTCTTTGACCGTCAGTATGTTTTAGACATAAGCGAGAATATAGGAGATCTGGTCTTCAAGCTGATTTCAGACCTGTGCGTTATGACACAGACCGAGAATGTGGATCTTTTTATCTCATTCGAACGTATACAGAACGACATCCAGGAGGAGCTGGCCGGAAGGCGTGCTTTTCCGATGATCAGGCCGGCGGTCCTGCTCGATGAACTCAACGGCGACCTCAATGAGGAGGTCGGAAACAAGTTCGCAAACATCGGGGACATCCGCAATACGCTGGGTCTGCCCACCATGGACGGGTTTGCTATAACGACCAGGGCATTTTTCGACTTCATGAAGGCAAACGGTCTTCTCAAGCACATAGAGACCTCTCTGGCAGCGGTGGACCTAAAGGATGAGACCGCGTTCGAAGCAATGTGCGATGATGTGCGCACGCGCATTTTGAAGGGGACTATTCCCCGGCATGTAGTTTCAAGCATAAATGCCATGCTCGATGTCGTAAAGGGCAGAGCCGAGGTGAGATACCCGCGCTTTGCCGTAAGGAGCAGTGCCTGGGGCGAGGACAGCGAATTCAGTTTTGCCGGGCAATATGAAAGCGTGCTCAATGTCCCGGGGAATGGAATCGCGGAAGCCTACCGGCGGGTTATAGCCAGCGCCTACACGCCTGAGGCCTGGCGGTACAGGCTTCATCGAGGATTCCGGGAAAGTGAGATGGCCATGGCGGTCGGATGCCAGTTGATGGTCGACGCCGAAGTCAGCGGCGCAATGTACACTTATGCCCCGCTTCCCCTTGAAAAGGAAGCCATGATGATAAGCGCCGCCTGGGGCCTCGGACCGGCAGTTGTGAGCGGTCTCGCCGAATCGGATACCTTCGTTTTGGACAGGATGCCACCACATAATATCCTTTCGAACGAGTCAGGGCACAAAGTGAGCAAAATGGTCATGGACCTGAACGGCGGCACGGCCTGGCGTGAAGTTCCCGGCCATCTGCAGGATAAACCGTGCCTTTCGGACGAATATATACAGAGGCTGGCCCAGGCGGCCATAATGATCGAAAGATACTACAGACGTCCCCAGGACGTTGAATGGGCCTTTGACAGCAAAGGCAATTTGTATATCCTCCAGTCAAGACCTCTCAACGTTCGGCCGAACCAGCCGGACCGTCATCGGCTCTATATCGATCATGCGTCCCTTTCGGCGCAGGTTCTTTTTTCGGGAAAGGGCACCGTTGTACAGGGAGGTGTGGCGTCGGGAAAGGTCTATGTGGCCCGGGCAGATGATGATCTCAATGATTTCCCGTACGGGGCCATCCTGGTGGCCCGCTATACCTCTCCCAAATACTCCAAGATCATGCGCAAAGCCAGGGGCATACTAACCGACATTGGTTCGGCCACCGGGCATATGGCCACTTTGGCGCGCGAATACCGGGTCCCTACGGTGGTGGATACCGGAGTGGCCACCAAAGTTCTGAAGACGGGCGATGAGGTGACGCTGGATGCGATCCAGAACGTGGTCTACGAAGGAACGGTCAATGAACTGAGCCAATTTGAGATCACCCAGGAAGAGGTCTTCGAAGAATCGTATGAGTACCGGCTGCTAAAAAGGATACTCAAAAAAGTGAATCCCCTCAATCTGGTCGATCCTCACAGCGAGTCTTTCAAGGCAGCCCGGTGCCTGACGTTTCATGACATCACACGGTTCGTTCATGAAAAAGCGGTTGAGAGACTCATAGATCTGAGCGAAAATTACCAGAACTATCACGACAGGACCCCCAAACGACTGGATTGCGACATTCCTCTGGGTTTGGTGATAATCGATATAGACAAGGGCACGAGCGCGCTTCCCGAGGCTCGGTCCATGACGGTCGAGCAAATTGAATCCGCACCCATGAAAGCGATGCTGCAAGGGCTTTCGGAAAGCGGAATGTGGGAAACCACCCCGGTTGCCGTGGACATGGGAAGCATGATGTCGAGCTTCACAAGAACTTTCAGCTCATCGCTGGCCGGCCCCGAGGATGTGGGCCGCAACCTGGCGGTGATATCGAACAACTACATGAATCTCCACCTTAGGCTCGGTTATCATTTCACCATCCTGGACGCCTACATTGGAGATGAACTCAACGATAATTACATTTATTTCCGGTTTCTGGGGGGTGTTTCAGATCTCCAGCGCCGTTCGCGCCGGGCCAGGTTTATAGCCGAGGTCATGGAGTGCTACGATTTCCGTGTCGAAGTACATGGAGATTTGATTGTGGGCAGGCTTAAAAAAATGTCCCGCGACAGGATGGTCTCGAGAATGAAGGTGCTTGGCGGCCTGATAGGTTATACTCGCCAACTCGATATCAGCATGATAAGCGATGAACGGATCGGCCAGCATGTGGCCGAATTCATGCACAGAATTGACGTTCTTACGGAGGTGGGAGATGACGTCCCAATGTGCCGGCTGCCAGCAACAAAAGACGCAGATTCTTATACTCGATGATGAGCCTATCGTGTGCAAGAGGCTCAGACCTGCTTTCCAAAAAGCGGGCTACGAGGTGGAAACCTTTACCGACAGCGCTTCCGCTATGGCCAGGATAGAGGAAAAGAAGTTCGATATCATCATTACCGACCTGAAGATGAAGGGCGTGGACGGAATGCATTTTCTGGAGCGGATCAAGGAGATTGCGCCCGATACCGGCGTTATAGTCATAACCGGATTTGCCACCTCTGAAACTGCCGGGGAGTCATTCCGGAAAGGGGCATTCGATTTTGTGGCCAAACCGTTCAAGTTGAACGACATAATCGATACTGTCCGGCGGCTGGAGGGAAATCGGAAGAGATGAAAGGGTTAGAAATGGTGGTTCGTACATAAAGACCCTTTTGCGTGATACGAAGAACGCCGCCGCCATGGAAGGCGGCGCTACCATGGTAGATGAAAGTTCCTATGCGCCTTCCGTTCATCTCACACAGGCGACAGAAGCCTTCCTCCGATCAGGGGCTGGAATGGGTCCGATCCCTGTTTGCAAAATTCCAGCGTATTCAGAAATACAATACCAGGGCCTTGGAAGTAATGGCCGAAATGGACCGTGCCCTGGGCGGAGAGTACATTTTCGACCGCGCCTTCCTTGAAAGCTCCGTTCGAGAGTTGAGCGGTCTCGCATACCAGGTTGTCTACAGCCTGAACGCCATGTCGCAGAACGGATACGTCGCTCTCTACGACAGGTATCAAAGCATAAAAGGCGTTCTGGATGACATCCTTGCCGGGGGACTGGGACCTTTTGGATCGAGTCTTGCCCTGCCGTATTCAGTACTTGGCCTTGAAATGGAGCCTCTGGCGGGGGCCTTGAATGTGTGCCTGGCCGAGGCGCGAAATCGCCTGGACATTCCCGCCCCCGACGGCTTTGCGGTGACGGTGACCGGCTGCTCGCAAATGATGGCCGCAGGCGGGGGGGATTTTGATATTTTTGCTAAACCGGCGTCGCTCGAGGTTGCTGATTTCCCCCCGGAATTGGTCGAGGCGATTAACCACCAGATGGAGTCGCTGTTTGCAAGATGCGGAGGCCCGGTTCCTCTGATCGTGAGAATCTGTCCGGCTGCCGCAAACAACCAGACCCGGACCGAGACGGTCCGGCTGCCCTCGCAGGTGTTTACCAACGTTGGCTCCGATGAACTCCTGGAAACCTGCCGAATGGCCCTGGACAAATATTTGGCTTCATCCGAAGGACCCGATCCCGCGCCGGTGGCCCTGGCGGTCCATGAGGCTGTGCCCGCCCAGGTTGCCGGCTCAATTTCTCTTGTGACTTCGCCCGATTCGCCTTCGGGAGGACTTTTTTGTATAACGGCCTGGCCGGTGGGTGCGCCTGACAGCAGGGAGACCTTTTTTCTTCGCCGGACCTACCCATTCGATCCCGTTGAATCGGAAATCAAAGCGAAACCTTACAACGAGCGGATCTACCCCGGTGTGCATCCCCTGTCGATCACGCCAAAAGGCCTCTACAGAGGTTCTGCCCTCCTTGGTCCCTCTTTTCTCAGGGGCATTGCGGCATGCGCCTCGGCTTTTGAGCGGATTGTCGGCTGCCCCCAGGATCTCGATTGGGTCAGGGGCGATGCCGCGCGGCCGGTTATAGTGAATGTGAGGGCGGCGGGCGAGCTTGACGGTTCGATGGAGAGCGATTTCGATGCGCCGTTTTCCGAAGAGGAGGATGAGGGAAATTGGGTCGAGGACGCCGAGGTGATGCTTGCCGGGGGTGAGACCGCGCAGACGGGTATAGCAGCCGGTCCGGTGGTACATGTTCGTGAAAGCGAAATGGATCTGTTCCCCCATGGCGCCGTCGCCGTTGTCAGATATGCATACCCCAGTTTGAGCGCCATCATGAGCAGGGCTTCCGCTGTAGTGACCGAAATCGGCGCCTCCATCGGGCACCTGGCCACAATAGCCAGAGAACTGCGCATACCCGCCATCTTTGGCGCCGCAGGGGCAATGCAGAGATTGCCTGAGGGGACCGAAGTCACAGTTGACGCCGGGGAAAAGAGGGTCTACCGGGGGATAGTCGAGCCTCTGTTGGCCTCCCGGGCAACCGGCACGGAACTGTATCCGAGCGATCCGGAATACGTTACACTCCGCCGCCTGCTGCGCTGGATATTGCCCCTGGAACTCATCGATCCTGAGTCCAGTACTTTTTGTGTGGATAATTGCCGCACTTATCACGACGTTATTCATTTTTCCCACGAGAGATCCATTGAGGAACTTCTAAAGATCCAGGAGCACGGCGCCGGGCTGAAAAGTCCGTATGTTCGCAAACTCGGGATCGATACGCCGATCGATCTGTTCGTGCTCGATATTGGCGGCGGGGTGTCCCCGGGGGCCGGGGCTTGTGTGGAATTCGATGACGTCATTTCAAAGCCGTTCCTTGCATTCCTTAATGGGCTGACCCTCAAGGAAGTCTGGAACCGGGACCCGGGATCCCTCAACCTCAGAGGAATAATCTCCGGGCTTGACCGTACGTTTTCGGCCATGATGGAACTGCCTGAATACGCCGGCAGAAATCACGCAATCCTGGCGGAAAACTACATGAACGTCGGCCTTCGGCTCGGTTATCATTACAGTGTGATCGACAGCTATCTCTGCGGCAATGTAAATCAAAATTACGTCTATTTTCGTTTCGCAGGCGGTTTTGCCGATGAGAATCACCGGCGGCGCAGGGCTGAGCTTATAAGGTCTATCCTGGACCAACTGGGCTTCAAGGTGAGAATCAAAGGCGATCTCGTTCTGGCAAAGCTCAAACTGGTGGACAACCGGGAGGTAATCTCGGCATTAAAGGTCCTGGGAGAGCTTACGGGATTTACCCGGCAGATTGATCTTGCGATGGACTCGGAAGATAAAATTGAAGAATTCGCCAGGCTATTCAATGAAAAATCCGGCCGCGCAGGCAAAGAGGAGAAAAACGGTGTCTAGCATCGTCGCTCGATTGTTTCAAAAATTGCGCGAGCGGCGGCTGACTCGTGCGGCAAAATTCCTTGACGACCTCAAGGTCCGGTATCACACTTTCCGGATTCTCCTTGCCAATAATGAGTACTCGCTGGATCTGATGAGGTCGCTTGACCTGTCACTGAGGTCCGGGAGTTCCGAAATGCCGGAGATAGCCGAAGAGCTTCTAAGCGTCACCTACGAGCTTGTCGACGGTCTGAACAGGCTGAGCGGGGACCGTCACCAAAGACTTTATGAAACGCATTACAGCCTTGCGGGTGCTATCCGCAACGAACTGGACGCCATCATGGCGGTCCAGTCCCATGCGCCGGCTTTTGTTTTCCTGGATCATCCGGCAGCCGATCTGCGGGAAGAGGTCGGAGGCAAGGCTGCCGGCCTGGCCCAGTTGCGCAAGGCCGGCTTTCCCGTTCCTGACGGTTTTGCCGTTACGTCGAACTCCTGCGAGGGAATACTATCGGCCAACGGTCTCGATCTTTTTATTCGGCAGAGGGCGCAAAGACTGGAGGCCGGGTACAACCGAGGCACGGACTTCGAGGCTGACGCAGAGGAGATTCGCCTCCGCATTCTCGACGCGGTTTTTCCGCAAGACTTCGAACAGGAGCTTCGGCGCGCTTACGAACGGCTCACCGGTTCGGGGGAAACGGCCATATCCGTGCGCAGCAGCGCTTCGGTCGAAGACCGGATTGAACACTCCTTTGCCGGTCAGTTCAAGAGCATACTTAACGTGATTTCATTCGATGGATTGAAGGACGCGTTAAGGGAAGTGATTGCAAGCAACTACAGCCCCGGGGCGATTTCCTACCGCCTTCACGCCGGACTGTCCCTGGCCAGGCACGACATGGCCGTTTTATGTCAGCGGATGATCCGGGCAGAGTCGGCAGGGATACTGTTCACTATAGATCCGGCAGACCCGGAAAACGGGCGGATGCTTATCAGCGCCGTTCCCGGGCTGGGAATAACGGCCGTGAGCGGGAGCGCTCCGGCGGATCTCTACCGGCCCTCGAGGGAACCAACAGACGCAGGCCCGATGGCGGATTGGGCGCAAGTTGCCAAAAAGACCCACCGCGCTGATCCCGGGTTTAATGGAGGCATCGAGGAGCGGGAGCTTCCCGAAAATGAACAGGTCCTCCCCGTGCTTTCCGAGGACCGGGTCCACTCCCTCGTTAGCATCGGCCGCCGGATCGAAAGCCTGGTCGGAAAACCGCAGGATATCGAATGGGCATTTTCGCAGGAAGGCGAGCTTGTGATCCTGCAGTCAAGGGATATCCGGCTTGCCCTCAAAAGCAGGCAGGCAGCGGAGGCTGCGCGGGGAGAAGTCCTTCTTAGAGGAGGGGTATGCGCCTCGCCGGGCCGGTGCGTGGGCAAGGTCAAAGTAGTTCATTCGACCCGTGATTTTGAGGACTGGCGTAAAGATCCTTCACGCGAGCCGGGTATCCTGGTGCTTCCACAGAGTATGTCGGATGCCGCAGGCTTCGTCCCGGAATTCGAAGGCGTGGTTGTGGATTTGGGCAACCCTGCCGATCACCTGGCCGTAACGGCAATTCGAAGGCGTGGTTGTGGATTTGGGCAACCCTGCCGATCACCTGGCCGTAACGGCTCGGGAGTACTCCCGTCCGATGATGACCGGGGCCGGTAAGGCGACCCAAACGCTTCGGGACGGCCAGTGGGTTATCCTGGACGCGGACATGGCCATGGTCTTCAAGGCCCCCGAGGAGGCCTGGTCGGCCGCCCAACGGGTTGGCAACGCTAATATGGAAGGCGGTTCGCAAACCCGCAGGGCCGGGCGCAATGTCGCCTCACGCCCAGAGGCAGCCCGGCTCAGACAGTTGATCGAGCCTTTGAATCTGACCGACGCATACGGGCCAACGTTTTCCATACAGGAGTGCCGCTCTCTGCATGATCTGATCCGCTATAGCCATGAAATGGCTGTCCTGGCAATGTTCCAGACCGGAGACGACATCCTGGAGTCGGCGGAGGTGCTGGTGCGGCGACTCGAGGGCGCCGTACCGCTGCATTTCCTGATTATCGATCTGGGCGGCGGTATCGCTTCTGAAAGTAATAAGTTCAGGGTCCGGCTTGAAGATATCCTGTCGCTCCCCATGCTGGCGCTCTGGAAGGGGATACTGACGCCGGGGCTCAGATGGAACCTGCCGCCCCCCGCAGCCATGGTTTCCGGGCTCATGTCCCGATCCATGTTCGACTCGGGCAGCGCCAGGCCCATCGGCCAGCAGAACTACGCCTTGATTACACGGGATTATCTGAATCTGAACGCGCGCGTTGACTATCATTTCGCCATGGTTGACGCGGTTTGCGGATCAAATCCGAGAGAGAACCATATCCGTTTCAGGTTCAAGGGGGGCGGGACGACCGCTGTGCAGCGCGAGCGGCGTGCGCTGTTCATAACCGAAGTGCTCGAAGCGAACAATTTTTTTGTAGACCAGCGGGGCGACCTGGTGACTGCGTCCATCCTGGAAACACAGCAGTCTGAAACCGAGGACCGGCTTGTCATGCTGGGAAGGCTGCTCGGATTTAGCAGGCTGCTCGATGCGACCATGCGCGACGACACCGTCCACAAAAAAGTGGCGCGTGCGTTTATTGATGGCGATTATGCGCTGACAACAGTGGGTCAGGAGTGATAGAAACGCATCCTGGGCAGTTCTACGGCAGTGAGCATGTTTCCGTAGGCCGCCCCCGTGTCGATGCCGATCTTGCCTGGCGCAACGAAAGGCGTCTCGAAAGGGGTGTGGCCAAAGACGGTTACCTCGCTTGAAGTGCTTTCGTCTTGTAAAAATATGTCCCGCACGCTCAGGAGACGATCCAGCGGGCAGTGCTCGAGGTCCTCTCCGGGTATAGTCCCCGCGTGGACAAAAAGATAGCCGCCCAGCCTGAAGTGTGGCTGGAGCCTTTCGAGAAAACGGATATGTTCGACCGGCATAAAGGATAAATCCCCCAGGGATCGAACCGGGGCGTTCGAGTAGCTGTTCAGGGTATCCTCCACACCGATGGATCGAAGCGTTCTCAGATAATCGAGATTGCCCGTGCGGGAATACTCCAGCAAAGCATGTTCGTGATTTCCCATCAGGAAAACCGTGTTTCGAACCTTTCCCCCTGTCTTCAGAAGATAATCGATCACCTCACGCGATCCGGTTCCCCTGTTAATGTAGTCCCCGAGAAAAACCAGGTAATCCTTCTCCGGATCGATGGGCAACCGCTCGATCAGAGAGGTGAGCTTTCGATTGCAGCCGTGGATGTCGCCAACCGCGAATATCTTCTGTTCCGCAAAAAGGTTCATCGGGACCTTCGAGTTTTGAGTTTCGAGTTTTGAGTTTTTAGTTAGTCAACTCAAAACTGAAAACTGTTGAAAACTGTTCATATGGTGTATTCGCCCCGGAAACATACAAGGTTCACTGAGGGGCGCATCGAAATATCAGTATATCCCAGACTACAAGCGTTCCCTACTCGTTTCTTTGTCCCTTCACCCCGCTTCGCTCGTACCCTTCGCGTTCTTCGTGACCAAGCTCTTCTTGCCCCGACCGACAAGACCATCAGATTCTCATCGTCACATCGCGGCTCCATGTCTGACGGTACTGGGCAGCGGCCTGCTGCGCTACGGTGGCGTCTTCGATCTTCCCCCCGGCTGCAAGCTCACCTGCAAGGACAAATGGAATGATATCGCTCAATTCCACGATAAAGGGAGTAAGATCGGTCATGTGCCGTTGGGCCATCGAGGCGATTTGGGTTTCATCGAGGGCCAGCGCCGTCGTTTGCAGCATCCCGTAGCTGATGACCGCCATATTGAGTAAAGTGTAATCGTCCCTGAGATTTTTTGAAACCGGCTCATTTGATCTAAGTTTTCCGTAGATGTTCGCAAAAGATCCCACAACCGATGTTGCCGCCTTCTTCAGCCTGGCTTCAAAATTCCCATCGAGTGTTGACAGATTTCGTTCAAGTTCGGCTACATGCGTTGTTAACGCCGCATCGATTCTTTGAAGGGCTCCCAGGGCATTGTTAAACTTCCTTAGTCGTTCATCGTGGACCTGGCGCTCGATGCGTTGAAGGGCAAGTTGTTCGACGCCCAGCATATCGGCCAGATTTTCCCGAAGTACTTCCGATCCCGTCATTGCAGACCTCCAATGGTTATTCTTCTATTTTGGCTAATTCATTCGAATTACAGACATTTGTTTTGTAATTTAAGCAGCTTTGCGCAAAAGGAAAGCAGAGGGGCAGATCACCGTATCCCACTCGAATGAGAATTTCTCGCGCGAAGGCGCGATTGACAACCCGGCCGCAACCCATCGATTCGTTCGAGGGGCCACGGTCGATCTTGAGCCGCGAAGAGGGAGCCCAAATCAATATCCTTGTGCCCCCCTTCATTGGGTTTGAGAAACTCAATTTTTCTGTCGCTAAATCAGAACAGCTTAGAGTCGCCTTTGAGGAAATCGCTCCGCCCTTATTGAAGCCCGCAGCCCCCCTTCGTTTACAATAGCCTACATATAATTACCTTAAATTAAACGGACTTGGCTGTCTCTGCCGTCAATGGGACAGTGTAAACGTTAACCTCCAGGGAGGGTACTTCGATGTACAGCAAAGTTAAAATCATGGGACACCCAGTTCATCCCATGCTGGTGAATTTTCCGATCGCCTTTTACGTCTCGACCCTGATCGCGTTCATTATATACAGCATTTTCGGCGACCCATTTTGGTTCTGGGTAGGTCTTGCGGCAAACTTCGCCGGAGTTGCGATGGCGTTTGTGGCGGCCACTTTCGGGTTTATCGACTGGACGTTCGGCATTCCGTACGGGTCGGCTGCTAAGGATACCGGCGCAAAACATATGTTGCTCAATATTGTTTCGCTCCTGTTGTTCATAACCTGTTTGATCCTAAATGCCGGCCAGTGGAATGCTATTCTACCGGTTGCCAGGGGGATCGTTATCTTACCTCTGTTTGGGGTAATTTTGACAATCGGCGCGGGCTATTTCGGGTGGACGCTGGTGCAGAACCATCACGTCGGGGTTGAGTTCTCGCCCGACGAAGAACGCTGCATAAGTGAATCGCGATCCGCTGGATTTACCAGAGACACGGTGTAGGCTTGAGTGCACAATGTAATCTATTTATTTTCAACGACAGAGGCATTAATTTTGTCTGACGTTCCCATAACGAGGGGGACCTGTGGCGAAAGCATTTTCGGCAGTGGCAATTCAGAAACTGTAAAACCAAATGAGCCTCTCTCTAGATGCCAGACATTTGAAACGTTACAGGGAACTTGCCGGATTTCTGATCAAGTACGGGCGCTCAGATATATTTTTTCGGGCCGGGCTTGAAAAAGTGCTCGATGAACAGCCTGCTGCCGAAAGGGTCAGCCCCGGGGCGGAAGAGCTTCCCAAAGACCTGGAGAAGATGGGTCCCACATACGTAAAACTGGGGCAGTTCCTTTCCACCCGCTCCGATCTGCTGGAGCCCCAATATATTGAAGCCCTCTCTCGCCTTCAGGACAGAGCCGAATATTTTTCTTATGAGAAGGTCGAGTCAATTATTACTTCCGAGCTGGGGCTGCCCGTAGCCAGGCTGTTTTCCTTTTTCGACAAGACGCCTCTTGCCGCCGCTTCCCTGTCGCAGGTCCACCGGGCTATCCTTCTTGACGGGCGCTCCGTGGCCGTAAAGGTCCAAAGGCCCGGCATCCGCGATCAGATAGCCCTGGACCTCGATGTGCTCCTCGAGTTGGCCGGATTTCTGGACAGACATATCGACGTGGCTAAGAGGTTTATGCTCCAGGAGACCATCGAGGAATTCCGAAAAGCGCTTGTCCAGGAACTCGATTTCAAGGAGGAAGCTCAGAACCTGGTGATACTCTCGGAGAACCTTGAAGAATACGAGAAAATTGTGGTGCCGTTGCCCGTCCATGCCTATACTACCTCGAAAGTGCTCACCATGGAACATATCCGAGGGCAAAAGATTACAAGCATACATCCCCTTGGCAGGCCTGAAATCAACGGGCACGAACTTGCCGATGAGCTGTTCAGTGCGTACCTCAAGCAAATCCTTATCGATGGGTTCTACCACGCCGATCCGCACCCCGGAAATGTGTTCCTGACTGACGATGGGCGTCTGGCATTGATAGATTTGGGTATGGCCGCCCGCATCTCCGACGGTATGCAAAAAAAGCTTCTCAGGTTCACCCTGGCTATAAGCGAGGGCAAAACCGATGAGGCCGTCCAGTATGCGATTGAAATCGGCGAAAAGACCCCTGCTTTTGACGAGCAGGCCTTTGGCAAACAGGTGCAGGAATTCATAACGCGCTGGCAGAGGATTAGAATCGGGCAAATGGAGATCGGCCGGGTCATCCTGGAGGTGCTCAAAGTGGCGGGAACCAGCGGTTTTCGTTTCCCGGCCGAACTGGCGATGCTCGGAAAGTGCATGCTAAATCTCGACAATATCGGCCGAACTCTGGACCCGGCATTCGATCCGAACGCGGCTATCCGCAGGCATGCCGGAAAACTCTTAAGGCAAAGGCTTTTAAAGAGGCTGTCGAGCGCCACCCTTTATAAAATGGCCATGGAGTCGGAAGAACTGGCTGAAAATTTCCCTCAAAAGCTCAGAAAGATAATCGACATCTTCGCCGACAACGATTTCAGGGTCGGCGTCAATGCTATTGATGAAAAATACCTCATGAGGATGTTCCAAAAGATCGCCAACCGCATTGCGATCGGGATTATAATAGCGGCCATCATTATCGGGGCAGCAATACTAATGCGTGTGGAAACCCCCCGGTTCACGCTTTTCGGGTATCCAGGGCTGGCAATAATTTCTTTTCTCATTGCCGCCATAGGGGGACTTATATTCGCAATCGTAATGTTGATAAAAGACGAAAGGTAGCACGAAAGAAAACATCATCGTTTACCAAACAGGTTTAGCTTGCGCAGTTTCCCCTTTTCATTTTTTTGCAGGTGTTTTAGTATCTTTCCGGGATAAAATAGTTATGTTGTGTTTGTCAGTTCGAGTTGATTTGGGCTCAAGTGGGCTTGTCCAGCGGACTCTGCGCCCGAGCTAAGGCAGGTTCGCTTCTCATATCAAAATAGTAGTGCGGATATGGGAAGGTTGTCGTTACTGAAAGGAGATTTGTTTAATGATTCACATGTCAGAGAAAGCCGAAACTGTTTTGCAGGATTATTTCAAGGAAAAGCAGATCACTCCGATCCGGATATTCCTCCAGACCGGTGGCTGAGCGGGTCCATCCCTTGCAATGGTTCTGGACGAACCAAAAGAAACTGATGATGTTTATAAGCTGAACGGCTTTACCATGCTGGTCGATAAGGACCTTCATGAGAAGACCAAGGATATTACAGTCGATTATGTATCCTACGGGATGGGTTCCGGCTTCCGGGTGGCATCGGAAATCCCGATTGCAGGCGCCGGCGGAGGCGGGGGCCCCGTCGTGCAGTTGCTAGACAGGACCAAGGTCCGAGGGTAAAGAACGAAGATCAAGGGTGGGCACTGTTTTCAGTGCCCACCCTTTTTTGACTTTACTCTTAACGTGTTCGAGTTACTTCACAATTCCGATGACGCCGCAAGCTGCTCGCGCGCCTGATCCGCCCGTCGGTTGGGTTTTGAAATCATCGGCCCCGGCATGAACGATTACCGAACGGCCTATTATCGATTCCGGCCCTGCGAGCCTTATGAGATTATCTGTTACTTCAAGTGTGGCCACGCCGTTTTTGTCTGCTTCGATGTTGCCCAGATCGCCGACGTGACGCATTTTGGAATTCGGACCTGCGTGGGGCATATCAGTGGGATTGAAGTGACCGCCTGCGGAATTTGCGTCGGGCGAAGTGCAGTTTCCAAACTCGTGAATGTGAAACCCGTGCGGACCAGGTGACAGGCCCTCAATGCTTGCCATGATTCGAACCCCGCCTGCGTCCTTTTTAAAGCTCACAACCCCATGTACTTTGCTGCCTTCCGTAGGGTTCATAACGGCGACCGCCTGTGTAACTTCAGATTCGGCAATCTTTCGGGAACATCCGGTAAGGGCCACCCCCAAAATGAGTCCTGAAAGCAGCACACCTTTGACAATTTCTTTCATCTTCCTCCTCCTGATTTAGCGAAAAATTTGATTATGAAATAATTTCTTCTGGATCAAATAAGATCAAATAGTTCAAATGGGAGGGAAAGTAAAATTTTTGGATGAAAATTCCAATCAAAAAGTGGTAACTATGCCTCCAAACGGGATTAAGGACAAAGGTCCACAAAAAAATTGGTCACGAAGAACGCGAAGGGTACACGATCGACAACCCGTCCGCATTCCGCCGACCTGTTCGAGGGGCGAACCCTCACCTTGTTCGGGTTCCGCGTTAAACGCCGCATTCCGCCGACCTGTTCGAGGGGCGAACCCTCACCTTGTTCGGGTTCCGCGTTAAACGTTCGAACCTACGTTAGACGCTTATAGTTCGGCGTCTGATCTTAAGCCCTCACTTCGTTCGGACTTCGCGTTAGCCATTGCTGAGCGCGTTTAAATGCTTCAAGCTTGGCGTCCGATCTTCTGTGAGGACGCGTGAGGACGCATGGTCGATCTTGAGGCACACAAAGGGGAAATCTTTTGAAATTGATACGAATTATTTTTCAATTTCTTCATGCTCTTCGTGTATCCTCCGTGCTCTTCGTGTCCAAAAAAGGAACTTGAGATGGCCAATTCAAAAATCAAGGGAACAGCACTATTTTTCATCCTGGCAAGCGTCCTGGCCGCACTCGATCAGCTTTCGAAATACTACATCGTCTGCGCTATTCCCCTGAACACCGGGATCAATGTAATCCCCGGGTTTTTTAATCTGGTTCATGTTCATAATTCGGGGGGGGCTTTCAGTGTTTTTGCCGGTTCGGGATATCCCTGGAAGAGGTATCTCTTCATTGGCCTGACAGTGGTGGTGGTGGCCGCAATAGCCTACGCTTACGGCAAAACGGGTAAAAAGGATAACTGGACCCGAATCGCATACGTATGCATTGCCGGCGGGGCAATGGGGAACCTGATCGATCGGATTAGATTAAGCGGCGAAGTTGTCGATTTTCTGGATATCTACGTTGGGAAATGGCACTGGCCGGCCTTCAATGTGGCCGACGCCGCCATTTCTACGGGCGCGGTAATGCTGCTGGTCTCGCTTATGAGAAAAAAGTAAGGGCCATAAAAGATTTTGTCGGATTTAACAGAGCCTGCCCCGGACTCGATCCGGGGGATTTACAGGATTAAGAGCAAAAGAATGGAAAATCAGGGCAGGGCCTTTTTTGACAGGATTTACAGGACTAAGAGCAAAAGAATGTCGCGCGGGCCTTGCAAAACAGTTTGTTTTTAATCCTGTAAATCCTGTCGAAGTTATTTATTTTCGGTCTTTTTGGCCAGCTTTACAGTGAACTCCCTCGGGGACCTCTTTCTTGAAAGCCTGTCATAGATTTCCTGCTGAATTACAAGACGATCGCTAAGGATCTGCGTGATGACTCCGCCGTGCTCTCCGGCCGGCGTTCCTATGCTGACTATATACCCCCTGCCGGTGGAATCCTCGATGACTGCCCTGCTGCCGAGCTGACCCCAGGTAATCGCCTTGAGTCCTCTTTCGATTTCACTCATGGTCATTTTTTGCAAAGGCGTCAATGCAAATCCGGCCGAATCATCCCCCTCTTCAGGCGAGTGCCCCTGGGCTGTTGTTTCTAAATTTACGAAAGGGACAAATGGATCGAGCGCCTTTACCGACACAAAGGTAAAATCGGGGGTCATCAGGGCTGAGGCTGTTTTATGTACCAGAAGTGCGTATTCCGGCGAACAATTCATTGAAGCGGCCCCGGGCTGGGGTGCAGACACATCGGGCGCCTGCGGCACAGTCGTTTGATCCGTAGCCTGCTGTGCCGGTTGGGCCTGCTGTGCGCCTCCCTCAGAAACAGCAGATGGATTGGAAGCGGCCTGGTCAGTGCTCTGCCGGGCCTGCTCCTGGGCTGCTGAAATGGAAAAATTCAAAGCCGCCGCTGCAAGCAGCAGGACAATGATAAGATAAAAATGGCGTTCGATTGCTTTTCTCCCAAGAGGCGCTTTCATGGCTCCCCCAAGTATCTGTAGATAAAATCCTGTCAATGCCCTGACAAACATCTAATATCAATACACTATTTTTTGGCCAGATCAAACAATTTCCAAGAAGATTTCGACTTTTTCATTGCCGGTTCGAAGCTGATGCGATTGATCTTCCCGCGCGCAACTGCTTGCAGAAATCTTCCACCAGAGTTCGCTTCTGATAGCCGGGGTAAAGCTCGATTACCTTTTCGAAAGCCGCTATAGCTCCTTCTGTATCTCCCGCCTCGGATGAAAAGAATCCGAGCGCCAGCCATGCGTTCGAGTCTTCCGGGTCGCCTTTTAGCACTTTTCTTGCCGCTTCTACGGCGTGGTCCCCGTCACCTCTGGCATAATTATACCACCCCTTGAGCAGCCGGGCGTCACGAGAACCGGGAAAAATTTGCAGGGCAGCATCCAGTCGATTTTCCCCGAGTGCCTGGAAAACCTTCGGCAAATGTTTCTGTTGCACTAAAAATGCCACAACCATGTCGAAATTGAATCTGGAAAAAGGATTTCGTACATATTTTTGGAAGGAGTTCCATTTTTCTTTTTGAGCGCTATTCTGGGCATCTTCCTTTTGGAGGTTTTCCATTTCTGTTTTCAGGTGCGGATCACCGGGGTCGTTTGCGTACTCCCGCTCAATTATCTCACGGGCATATTGCGCCTCCCCGTGTTTCTTGAATTCTTTGGCGACCCAGAGTCCAGGGGGCAGGTCTCCGGGGTCGAGTATGCCGTCATGGTTCGGGTCTAAGCCCTGCGGGCCGAACTCGGCAAGAATTGCCCTTGCGGTCATTTCAACCAGGCCCTTCTTGTAGAAGGAATTATCGGTCAGTTGCACGTACTTGAGCGCTTCGAGCGTCCATCTGTATGCTTCTTCGGGCTTCTTTGCGATAATGCATGCCTGGGCCAGGTTCAGGCAAAGATTCGGAAGGGGTCCTCCATCGAGCCCGTTGACCTTATCTTTTAAAAATTCCTCGTCGCGTTCGATCGCTTCGTCAATTCTCCCCAGTTTTATAAGGGCTATGGTTATGGCGTTCTGGGCAAGAGCATCGGTCTCGCGTCCCTTTCTTCCGAGTTCAATTGATCTCTCGGCGTATTTTATGGCGTCCTCGTACCGGTCGACTGTGCAAAGCACATTGGCGAAGTCGGAATTTGCCCGCGGACTGTTGGGAGCTTTTGCTACCGCATCGTAATGGATCGTGACCGGGTCTTCCCAAGCGCCGTTCCGGGAGAATGTCAGAAGGGTAAGGCACGCGGCGACAATGAGAAGGGATGAGCAGGCAGCCTTTGCGAATTCGGCTTCCGGGAGCCGGCGTGCGGCCTGCCGGAAAACAGTCACAAGAATGGCGGTTATTGAAAGATAAAAGCCTATCGAGGGCAGGTAGAGCCTGTGTTCGAAAACCAGTTCCAATGGAATGATCGTCGATTCGATTACGAGATTCAAAAAGAACCAGGCAATTCCGAATGTGATCACAGGAAATCGCCTTCGGAACCTGATCGCGAGGAAAATGAGGGCGCCGATCACAAGCAGAGAAGGAAGCGTAGTAAGAGGGCTTAAAAGCGAAGTGGAAATCTCGACTTCATGGTCCATAGACAGGCGGGCCGGGTTTGGCCAGAGAAGAAGCGACATGTACCATACGACTGCCCTTCCTTCGGTGAGCAGGCGCTCAATCAGATTGAAATCCCTCTTGGCGTAACCGCTGAGAAGTTCAGGCAATACGACCGCGAAGGCATAAAAGGAGGATGAAAGCAGTGCGGCAGCAGTAGCCGCGCGGACTTTCCAGCCGGTTTTCCGGCACAGGGCCCAGGCTTTTTTCAGCCAGGCGGAATCGAAAAACCAGATATCGGTTATGGCCAGCGCAACCGGCAGGACCGCCGAGTTTTCTTTCGAAAGAAAGCTACAGAGGGAGCTAAGCGCGCAAAGAAAGAAGAAAAAGATGGCGCTCCTTTTTTTGTCCCCCGAAAGAAGGCGCGCCTTTATAAAGCACGCCACGCTCAGCGTAAAAAAAAGCGCCTGTATGGAAGCCATGCGCTGAACGAGGTATGTGACGGCGCTTGTCTGAAGTGGGCTCAAGGCCCATACGGCGGCGGCGCAGAGCGGCGGCGGCGCAGAGTGGAAGAAGGCCTGCAATTTCATGGATTGGCCCTTCTGCGCCTCTGTTCTTTCCGGCTGCAAGAACCTGCCTGAAGAACCAAAAGACTGCCACGAACGCCAGCAAGTGGATCAGCAGATTCACGGCATGAAAATAAATGCCTTTGCTGTGACCCAGAGAGTGATTGAGCGCCAGGGTGATTACGGGCAGAAATCGCGTCCAGCCGAATTTTGACTGAGAAAGCGAAAGAATGCTCGAAACCGAGACTGAATCCAGATAGAGGGCTTTGTCATATATGAATGATTGAAAATCATCGAGGAAAGGCGGCGAGGTGAAAGTGTTCGAGTAAGCGGAAATAATCATCAAAACGATGAAAAAGGCAAGAATGTGAGGCAGCGCTTTTTTCGCCCGCATACCTGTCCTTTCCCCCAATTGCCCGGGCGAAAAAATAGAAAGAATAGATAACACAAAGAATGCCGGTATCATACCGGCATTCTTTGTGCTCGGTCTTCTTTTGCTTGCAGCAGATTTATTGTGCGCCTGCCAAGCCCATGTTTGCGGCAAGCGTACCACCAAAAGTCCAGCCGGTAATTACTTGCGCATTGTTTCCAAGAATCGGCGATGCGGTAATAGTCTGGTTATACAGGGACGAGAGCTCAGTGCAGCCCGCACCCACGATTGCGAAGGTGATTTTGAAGTTAGAAGTGGCGCCGGCGGCGGAAGTTACCGTCGGGGTAAAGCAATGGGTGTTGGCATCCGTGAACATGGCATTTACGGTTGCACCAGCGCCAGGGAACATCTGCTGAAAGCTGAAGTAAGTCGCCAGATCGGTTTGGATTGAGTGAATTCCGGGGATAACCTTGCTGGTCAGGCGCGCTTTCTGAATATACTTTTGATAGTACGGGACAGCGACCGCAGCCAGGATGCCGATGATGGCAACGACGATCATAAGTTCCACCAATGTAAAGCCTTTGCTCTCTCTCATTCTGATAAACATTGTTCTCTCCTTGGTTGGGTAATGGTTTTCTGGTTTTATAGGATAATACTCCTACTTGGTTTCTCCGCGTTCTTATGAAAGATCGTCAATCGCCTCCTGTTGCTTAAGCCTTTTTTTCGCCAGTGTTGTGTTGCGGGAAAGGTAGAGCAAAATTGATGCCTCCATTCCCATTTTTCACAATAAATCTGTCGGGTCTCAGCAAGTCGGCTCTGTGATTAGATTATCAGTCATCGATCCGGCAGGGCCGGTGGGCAAAGACTGCGGCGTCCGGCATGAGTTGGCGCCTCCGGCTAACAATTTTCGTCACTAACTGTGACGAAAATTGGCTTTCGGAAACTCGTGCCAAGTTGCATTCAAGAGCGGGCGGGGATAAACCCCGTAAGCGTTCAAACAAGAAATAATACATGTTAGACGTCAATCGCCTGAAATGTTTCAGACTTTTTTATGGTGTCAGGGTGTCCATAGGGACGTGAGGAACTGCTGCGAAAAATTCTTGGTGGGCACGGTAAAGTTGTGCACGCATCCCTCCTGCGGTCCTTTTCGTAGTTTAAGGTGTCCCGCAGGGACATGTGAGACTGGGGTGGAATTTAAATGCGGGAGCAGAGTTTGTCTTATCAGCATACTGATTTGTTTGCCGCAGTTTATTGTATGCCTTGCAATCCCATGTTCAAGGCAAGTGAGCCGGAATAAGACCAACATGTAACTAACCCCGAGAGCAGTTGCGACCAGAGGGTGTCGAGAGATGTGAGTGGAGCCTGGTTTTTGAGAGTGAAGCTAATAACGGTGCCGGCAACCCCTGCACCAAAAGAAGTGCTGTCACCGTCCGCTGCCATTTGCGCTATGGAGCGGCCCGTGTCGGGAAGTCTCCGTTAATGGCGTAATAGGTGGCGACGTTGATTTGGAATGTGTGTATTCCGGGCCAAACCAAGCTGGTGAGGCGCTATCTCTGAATGTGCCATCTTTGCCGAATCGCCTAAAAAGGTCATCGGATTAACTTTGTGGCGTATAGGCCAGTGTGCGGATAGTGGTGGAAGGTTATAATGAAGGACACTTATTGCCGCAGAGCGGACAATTTTTGTCACTACCTCGGAAAACCTCACGAAGAGCGTGCGCAGAATACGAGGTACGAATTTTGCTAGGTATATACCCATCATAATGAGATATTTACCCGAGCCGGCCCCGAAAGAGCCAGCGCAAGGATGGTCCCAGCAGGATCTGCTCTGTATGGTTTCGTGAAAAATTCAAGGACCCGACAAATGAATATCTTTGTAAACATAAGTCATCCTGCCCACATGCATTTTTTTAAGAATGCAATGAGGATACTCTCGCAAAGAGGGCATCGCGTGCTCGTTGGCGCAAGGATAAAAGAATTCACACTTCAATTGCTGAACGAAGCCCATTTTGAATACAAAACTTTGACAAAAAAAGGAAAAGGGCCCTTGGGTCTTGTTAAGGAATTAATTGAACAGCAGATAAAAATAATGGGAATAATCCGTAAAACCCCTGTGGATCTCATGCTTCAGATAAGCGGCATATTCAATGCCCCGGTTGGCAAGTGCTGCGGGATTCCGACGCTCGCGTTTTCAGATACCGAAAACGACAAATTGGCTAATCAGGTATCTTTTTCACTGAGCAAGCACGTGATCTCCCCCACCTGCTTCAACCATGGTGCGGGGGGATCGTGGGCCAATCAGGTCCACTATCCAGGGTATCACGAACTGGCTTATTTATCACCTCGCTATGCCCCTGAAGTGGGACGGCCGCACGACAGATTCCTCCTTCGCTTTGTGGGCTGGGGGGCCGGTCATGACATAGGGGAGAAAAGCCTTTCAATCGAATCGAAAATAGAACTCGTCCGGATATTGAGCCGGTTCGGGTCGGTCCACATCTCTTCCGAAGCACCCTTGCCCGAGTCCCTGGCAAATCTGGCTTTCAAAATGCATCCATCAAAGATCCATGATTTTATGGCGACATGCAAACTGATAGTAGGAGAATCCGCCACCATGGCTTCGGAAGCTGCCTGCCTTGGAATCCCGGCCATTTTTATCTCCAACACCGGTAGAGGCTATACGACCGAGCAGGACACCAGATACGATCTGGTCAGGCATTACCGCCTGGACCAGTGGCAGGAGATATCGCAGAGAGTGGAGGAATGGGCACAACGAGATCTTTATGAGGAATGGCAGCAAAAGCGCCGGAAAATGTTGAGCGACAAGATAGATGTTACTTCCTGGTTGGTCGACCTTGTGGAAGGCTACCCGGGAAGCATCGTGGATGCGAAAAGAGGGCATTTCGAAGAGTACCGAATTAAGTTTGCGGTTTAGCGGAAGATTTTGGGCAGGGCGGTTACGATTCTCTAATAAGAAATTATGAACCTATGTGCGACGTTTTCAAAATATTGACGGGCGTGCTGGATGCGGCTCACGAAACCGATTACAGCGGATTCAGTAAATTTGACGCCCTGAATAGCCCTTTTCTCAATACCTTATCTTTCAATAACAAGTGGCTGCGATTGGCATTCACACAACTTGTAAAAGAATCGCCCATAAACTTCAGACCCTTATTAAGGGTTAAGAAATCCAGGAACCCTAAGGGGATAGCGCTATTTGCCGGTGCATATCTGTCTTTGTACAAAACAACAGGTATTGTGAGATATCTCGACCGGGCCGAGGACCTTATCGGATGGCTCCTGGAAAATCCCAGTTCCGGCTATCGCCATCTTTGTTGGGGTTATAATCACATTTGGCAAAATACCATTTTCCTTCAGGGAATGTATGAACCTAACGCGGTAGTGTCCATATTCGCAGGTGAGGCGCTTTTGTGCGCTTACGAAGCTACAGGAAATAATCGGTATCTCAGCGCCGCCCGTTCCGTGGCCGATTTTATACTCTTCGACTTGCCCGTCCTTTATCATTCCGGTGATGAACGAGCGATTGCGTATGTACTAAAAGAGGTTGACGCCGTTGTTTTGAACAACCAGGTCCTTGCAGGGGCGTTTTTGGCCAAACTTTGGAGGCACACGGGTGAACGCCACTTAATCGAAACAGCGCGCCAACTTATCAACTACACCGTCAATCGGCGAACGGACTACTACGCCTGGTATTATACATACCCCAGGGAAAAATCCAGGATCACGCATGACAACTACCATACCGGCGGTATCCTTGACGGCTTGGTCGAGTACTACGAACACACCGGAGACGACAGATATCTGGCAGTCTATTGGCGTGGCCTGGATTACTACCAGGCTAATCTGTTCGAACCCGATGGCAGCCCGAGATGGATGAGCGACAGAAAATATCCTTTTGATATACATGGTTCCGCTCAGGGCATCATTTCTTTCAAGAAAGCATCCCGCCACGACCGCAGGTTCCTCCCCGAAGCCGAAAAGATTGCGGGCTGGGCCGTTGCGAACCTGTATCGTGAGGAAACACGTGATTTTGCCTACCGCAAGGGCAAATGGTTTAAGTGGAATTATTCCTTGATGAGGTGGTGCAACGCCTGGATGGCAAGATCCCTGGCTTTTTCGCTCGAAGGTTGACAAAATGTGCGGTATTGCTGGTTTTTTCTATTTTTCAGGGCGGAGTCCGGATAATGCGGCCGGTCTGCTGCACGGCATGTCGGACCTTATGAAGCATAGAGGACCTGACGGCCAGGGTCTGTTTTCGCAAAACGGAGTTGGACTGGTGCATCGCCGGCTTGCCATAATAGACCTCCAAACGGGAAATCAGCCGATGGTCTCTGCCGATGGCCGCCTCCAGGTTGTTTATAACGGCGAGATTTACAATTACCGGGACCTGCGCCGCCAGCTCGATTCATACCCGTTTCGAACCCGCAGTGACACTGAAGTCCTGCTTGCAGCCTACGAACGGTGGGGCGAAGATTGCTTCAAGATGCTCAATGGCATTTTCGCTTTTGCCTTGTGGGACTCCGGTTGTCGTCGGTTGCTCCTTGTCCGTGACCCTTTTGGGGTAAAACCGCTCCATATTCACATCAACAAGGACAGGATAGCCTTTGCATCGGAGATCAAATCCATCCTGTCGCTTCCGGATGTACAGGCGGAGGTGGACTACCAGGGTCTCCATGATTTTATGAATGTTCGCTATGTTCCGGGGGCGGGCACGCTGTTCGCGGGGATCTCCCGGCTCGAACCCGGGCATACTATTTCGGCGGATGAACGTGGGACCAGGAATCGAAAATATTTCGATTTTGAGCCGCGCGTGGAAACCGGTGTAAGTGAAGGGGAATGGTGCGAGCGAATCGTATCGGCCACAAAATGTGCGGTGAAAAGACAACTCATGTCTGATGTCCCGTTAGGGGTCTACCTCTCGGGGGGATTGGATTCGGGCACGCTGGTAGCTATGATGCATGCTTTGGGGGCGCCTGAAATTCTGACTTTTTCGTTGGGTTTTAACGAACCGACCGATGAGCTCGGGGATGCGGCAATTGTTGCCAAACACTTCGGAACGGATCATTTCCCCTTGCTGATCGATCCGGAGCCACTGAAGTTCATGGATAAAGTCCTCTGGCACGTAGAGGAGCCCCAGGTGAACATGCTGCAGGGCTACATAATGGCCGAACATGCGGCAAAAAAGGTCAAGGTGGTGCTGGGAGGCCTGGGGGGAGATGAATTGTTCGCTGGTTATGTTACAAATATTTACCTCAAGAATTCCCGTTGGGGCCGTCAACTAACCCCCAAATGGCTCCAAAACACGGTTCTATCACCGCTATCGCGGTCGGCTTATCGCCTGGGGTCTCGTTTCGATTTAAAGTGGGAGGAGTTCCGGAGAGGAATCCAGTTGCTCTGTGCGGCAGGTGCTCCGGAGCGATTCTACGCAATCTTGCGAAACGTATGGGACTATGATCCGGAAGTGTCCCGCTCGCTCTACGGGGAGCGGATGATCTCACGTGAACACCTCTCGGTGGTTCGACACTTCGATCCCCATTTTCGCCATGGCGTCAATTCGGACACACTTACCGATTCGCTATGGCTCGAATTTAATACCAAAATGATTGACGACTTCCTGCTGTCGGAAGACAGGGTCTCCATGGCGCATGGGCTCGAATCCCGCGTGCCCTTCCTCGATCTCGATCTGGTGAAGCTGGCGTTTTCGATTCCGGTCAAGCTCAAGATGCGCGGAAACGAAACGAAGTCTCTTTTCCGGAAGGCTATGAGCGCCTATTTGCCCGAACCGATCCTGAACAAAAAAAAGTGGGGGTTTTCTTTCAACCCATACTATCAATTCCAGAAAGACCTGAAAATCGCAATCCAGGAACGATTGACTCCACAGACGGTAAAGGAGCTTGGATTCTTCAATTACGAGTTCATCGAAAAGATCTTGAAGCATCCTCCTCATCCAAGGCTCCGGTGGCATTATTTTATGTTGTGGGTCATGCTCGGATTTCACCAATGGCACGATATTTTCATAAAGAAAAATGGATTTCGGAACTGTTCCCTGGAGATTACAGGCAATAGCCGATAAATGAAAATGCGGGACGGTTCAGTCCTGAAATCGTTAAGGAAGGCGGGACATGTTCATTGGAAGTGAGTTAGCCTACCACCCAGAATATTCTCTGCTGCAAAGAGTCTATATCCGATTGCTCGGCGTCCCCATAGTCGGATTGCGTATACGCATGCGAAATATTTTTTCGCTTATCCCTGGGAACCGCTCTTATCGTAAAATCCTTGACGCGGGCTGCGGACTGGGAGTGTTTTCCTTTCATCTGGCAAGGTGTTTTCCACAAGCCGAGGTGCTGGGCATCGATCTGAGCGGTGATATGGTCCGGAGCGCGGAGCACATACGCGTGATGGCCGGAATTCCCAATGTGAGGTTCAAGGCGGCTGACATTGCAGGCATGAATGAGGAGGGGCAGTTCGACCTTGCCATATGCGTGGATATTCTGGAGCATATTGAAGATGCCGATGCCGCGCTGCACGCGTTGCATCGGGCCCTCGGCAGTGGAGGGGTGCTGGTGCTGCACGTGCCGAACCTATACCGTCGTTATCCCGTATGGAAAAAGAGCCTGAACTTTGACGTGGAAACGCATGTGAGACCCGGATACGAGTTGCGGGACATCCTGCACCGGGTGGAAAATGCCGGGTTTTCCATATTGGAGAAAGGCTATACTTACGGGTTTCTGGAGACCCTCGCCAACAATATAAGCTATATGATTACTCGCGCCCGCAGACAAAATAAGAATCTTTATGCCCTGGCGTTTCCCTTTTTAAACGCTTTGTCGTGGTTTGGGGCTCGAGCCCGCCCCAAAGAGCTTGGTGCGGGGATTTATGTGGTTGCAGTGAGGGGAAAGTTCAATGATTGATGAAAAGAATCACGTAATTGAAAATAGAGATATGTTGAAACGGATTGCCGACTTTTGGTCCGCTCAGCTCAATAACGAGATATTCCTGCGCAATCACCCGAATGTCCTGCGCGGCAGCAGGGAGTACTTTGAAATCATCCTGGCCGCTCGGCTTAAGTACATCTACTATCTTCCAAAGATGATTGAGTTTCTGGAGACCATTCCTGTCAAGACCCTTCTTGAGGTCGGTTGCGGTATGGGAACAGACACCGTGGTATTCGAGTCCAAAGGATTCCAGGTTACAGGAATCGACCTCGCATCGGCGCACCTGCAATTGGCCTCTCGTCTATTTGAATATTATGGCGCCAGGGGGAGTTTCCTTGAAGCAAATGCAGAAAGACTTCCTTTTTCAAACGAAGCTTTCGGGGGCGTTTACTCATTTGGTGTACTGCATCATACTCCAAATACCGCTCTTGGAATTAGTGAGATCCATCGGGTGCTGAAACCCGGAGGCCGGGCTGTGGTTATGCTCTACAATCGCAATTCGTTGAATAACTTTGCACATTGGGTCACCCGGAAAGGTTTTGAGAATGCCGTTAAAAGAGACGCAGCAAACAGCGACGCGCCGGTGACATACAGGTTTACCAGGAAGCAGGTTGGTTCTATGTGTTCGATGTTTACCAAGTGTGAGATAAGCACCGAGTATCTGTTTGGAGCAGGCTGGAGTCGAATATACGGCCTGGTGCCCAAGCAGGTCCACGAAAAGCTGAGTAAGATTTGGGGATGGCATTTGGTAGCCTATCTTGAAAAGTAAGAGTCTGTAATAGATAAATGCGGAGTATGAGGCAAATGGGCAGACGTATTCGTGAGGAAATCGTTCTGGTGGCGCCCGGATTCCCGAGAAGGCAAATCGGCGCCATTCAGCATCTTCCCCTGGCCATTCTATGTCTAGCCGCATGGCTTCGTGAGAGAGGCAGTTATGATGGGCAAGTGAAGGTGCTCGATGCAAATGTTCGCAACGTCTCGGCGCCGGACTTCACCAACGCGGCAGTGGTAGGGATTTCTGCTATGACCGGCTATCAGGTCAAGCATGGTTTGAGAATTGCTGCAATGGTCAGAGAAGCCAATCCAGGCGCATTGATTGTCTGGGGTGGAATCCACCCGTCCCTTTTGCCGGAACAGACCGCCGCCCATCCTCTAGTCGATGCGGTTGTGGTTGGGGAAGGCGAACAGACTTTCCTGGAAGTGATCGATGCTGTGTTTAGCGGACGCGATATAGACGGTATTCCCGGTACATATGTTCCGGGTTCGGATGGAGGGCTGGCGGTAGTCTCAAGGCGAGAATTTCTGGACTTGGATAGCATGCCCCTTCCGGCGTATGATTTGGTTAATATGGGTGATTATGCCGGGATCGAGAATCAGTTTGATTACCAATCTTCCAGGGGTTGCCCGTTCAAATGTGGATTCTGCTACAATACGGTCTTTTGTGGCAGCCGGTGGCGAAAGAAAGCATCCCGCAAGGTGGTCGAAGAACTCATCTATCTTCACGAGAAGTACAAAGTTGCGGCCTTCGCACTGGTAGATGACGAATTTTTCATAGATTTGAAAAGAACAGAAGCGATTTTCGATGGGATACTCGCGAGCGGGAACAAATTTAGTCTTGTGGCCTCTTGCAGGTTGGATACGGTCCGCCGCTTTCCTGCAGCTCTGATCGATAAAATGAAACAAGCCGGTGTGATCCAAATGTTCTTCGGGGCGGAATCCGGTTCTCCCAAAATACTTCGTGCGATTCAGAAGGGTATCTCGACAGAAGATATGATAGAGGGAGCGAAGGTGGTAGCTGAGGCCGGAATCCGGCCGATATTGAGCTTCATGAGTGGGTTTCCCGGAGAAACCTCCGAGGACTTTGACAGGACGATCGATATTATTCCTCAGCTTTGGGCGACACATTCTCTGATTACTATCAATGGGATATTCCCATTCAACCCTTACCCGGGCACGGCCCTTTACTTAAGGTCTCTTGAACTGGGATTGAAGGCGCCAGAGTCGCTCGATCAATGGGGGGAGTGGAACTTCCAGTATGAACCGGACAATCCGTGGCTCTCCTCCGATATGAAGTATAAGATGGAAATTGCATTTTACATGGTGCGATTTATGTATTATTTGGCAAGGCTTGAAGATAGATATAAGGGTAAGCCAATTGTTCGCATTATCAAAATATTATCTTGGCCCGCCGTGTGTGCGGCCAAGATAAGGATGAGCAGACATAAATTCGGTATGGCATTAGAGTGGAGAGTTTTTGCCTTACTAGCTAGAAAGACATTTGGGTATCTATAAAATATTCACACCTAACTTTATTGTGACATTTTATCATGAAATTACTTTCAAATTTATTTCAAGATGAACGAGGGACTAATAGACAGAGCGTTGGAAAGAATCTGTCTGATTTTCTGGTAGATTTGTTTCTGGAATATCTCCCGCACGCACCGATAGCCAACAGGTTAAAATCAAAACTTATGTCTCTGCGTGGCGCCAAGATGGGCTGTAGAGTCAAGTTGTTGAAAGGAGTCTGGGTCGATCGGTTTGAGGGCCTTGTAATCGGTGATGATGTTTCGATTTCAAAGGACGTTATAATCTTGGCGGTAGGCGGTGTCGAGATAGGTGATCGCTCCATGATCGGTCCCGGCAGTAAGCTGATATCCGCCGGCCATTTGATCCCCGAAGGTCGCGGCCCGATGAGATTTTCTGGAGGCTTTCTGAAAAAAATCACTATTGAGAAGGACGTGTGGATAGGCGCCCAAGTCGTCATATTGCCGGGCATAAAGATAGGGGAGGGTGCTATAATAGCGGCTGGCGCAGTGGTTACAAAGGATGTTCCTCCATTCGCGATCGTAGGTGGAGTGCCTGCCGGTATGATCCGGATGAGGGATTGATCTACCGTTATTCTTGCATCTCATTTTCCTTCGGTCCCAAATCTTGGATACTTTAAACTCATTGCAGTTAGTTCTATTCCATAATGGACAGACCGTGTCGGACAATTTAATGAAATTAAACTTCAGGCACATATTAAAACTGATAATCACTGTAGGATTAATCGTCTACTTATTACAGTCATGTCATCCGCAACAATTACTATCGACTATATTAGACATAAATATCTCCTTGGCATGTATAATATTTATTATTAACTTAGCGCTACTCGCTTGTGGTGCATTAAATTTATGGCTGCTGTTGAACTCGATATGTCGTATACCGTTCAGATCATTTATGAATTCGTATATCTATGGCTATGCTATTAATTTATTCGCTCCTGGTCAGCTAGGTGATGCTAGTGTAGCCATATTTCTTAAAGACCATGGAATTTATTATAGTCAATCGGCTCTTGCCTATGCAGTTGATAAGCTTATAACATTAATATTTATTCTGTTAATAGGATGTATTGGAGCAAAATATATAATCGTTGGATTTACAGAACCAATATGGATATTTGGTATTCCTATAATATGTGTTTTGGTTGGTGCAGGTGGTAGTGCACTGCTATTATATATCCCCTATGATACTGGCAAGCTGGGGCGTATCAAAAGCTTCATAACGAATATATATAAAGAATCACTTCAATGGAAGTCCAAGGGGCAGGCGATAACTATAAATATAGTAATAACTATTCTCAGATGGTTATTGTTAAGTGTGATATATTATCTTGCATTTCGTGCTTTTGGAGTCGATGCCAAGTGGCCGGCAGTGGGTATAATTCCGATAGTATCGACCTTGATCGGGTATATACCGATTTCGATCGGGGGCATTGGCGCCGTGGAATTATGTGCAGTATATCTTTTTTCATTAATTTCCATTGATAGAGTTTATGTAATTGATGTTTATATCTTTCTAAGATTCACAACATACGTGCAGGCTGCTGTAATTCTCGGTCTATGTAACTGGCAATGCGGAAGGATACGGACTGTTACGAAAAGTTCCTGATGGGTTGCGCAATTGGTGGGCACGATAAAGCTGTGCCCACCCTATACCTTTTCATAATTTTGGGTGTCCCCGCGGGACATGAGTTGCGTGGAGAACGCTTAGTACCCCAAATCCTCCCCAACCAGCTTCACATGGATGCGGCCTCGTGTTCTGTGGCCTTCTATGATGCTCCACAGGTTGCAGACCCGTTCGGGTGATCGGCAGTCGGTGCAGAGCCCGCTGGCCGCACAGGGTGTTTCGACCCCGGTACGCAGAGCGTTAATCGGCGCCGCGAAGTGTTTGACCCTGGCAATGGCGCAATCAAGGTCGGTGGCGACTTTATTCATTCCAACCACCAGGATCACCTTTGCGGGACCGAACATCATGGCCGCCACGCGGTTTCCCAGCCCATCGAGGTTTACCAGCCTTCCATCCAGGGTTATGGCGTTGCAGCTGGCGATCATAATGTCCGCACCGAGCCCCTTGTGTCTGGCTGCCATGCTTTCCTGATGCGAAATCCCATGCCGGTAAGGATCGATTACCTTAACGTTCGGAATATCGGCTATTCTGTTCCACAGCCCCATCGAAGTTGTCGTACTGGAACCACAGCGGTAGACGGTGGCCCCATGCGGGATCATTGAGAGCACCTCTTCGAGCGCCTGGGCGGCGGTGGCCGCATAACTGCCCTCCATGCGGCGTTTTTCGAGGTTCTGAATTATTTGCTGCGAGACATTTTCATTCCATTGGATACGGTTTTTATCCATCTTGAACTCCTCTAGAGGGGAAGCGGGAAGCGGGAAGCGGGAAGCGGGAAGCAAGCGAGCGGTTTTCTTCCAACTTCATGCTCCTTGCTTCTTGCTCCTCGCTCCCTTCACTCCCCTAACTCACCAGGCATACAATGGCGCCCCTCGCGTTCTGCAGCACTTTGGAGGCGTGGCTTCCCATGAGAAACGGCTTTCGGTCCCGGAAGCTTTTTTTGCCCATGACCACGATCTGAAACTTGTGGGTTTCGATTTCATTAAGAAGGTCCCGCGCAATACCTTCCTTACTGTCGAGGATGAGGCTCTGCACCCTTTGGTTCCCAACTCCTCGCTCCAGCAGCAGATCGCGTCCTTCGGACATGTAACTGCCCACCATTTCGGTCCACTCGGACTTCCATTTTTCGATTCGGCTCTGCCTGTCTTTCTGCTCCGCAGGGTCGAGAATGTGACCGTCATCCCAGAACGTGGGGGGTACGGGGGGAATAATGTGCATAAAGGTATAGCTCAACCCCGGGCAGGGGCCGAACAGCTCGGCCGTATAGTAGGAGAGTTCCCGAACCTCCGGCGCTCCCTCCATTGCAATCATTACCTTCATTGAATCTTCCACGGTGGTATCCACGATCCATACGGCCTTGTCGAGCGCGTACTGTGCCACCTTGCCCACAATGGTCCCGAGCAGCAGCGCCTCAACCTGGCTCCTCCCGCGCCTTCCCAAGACTATCGTGCGGATTTGCTCGGCATCCGCCTGTTTGATTATGTCCGAGGCCGGGTCGAGGCAGTCGAGTTTTAGCCTGGGATCGATGTTGGCGCCCGGAAAACCCGCATCGGTCAGCATCTTGGAAGAGGCCTCCAAAACTGCCTGGCCAATCCTTTCCTGATCTTTGAAGGGGAGCTTGCTGCTTTCTTCGATATCCATGCAGATGTCCCCCGGAAGAAGAGTGGAAACCTGCGGAACGCAATGAAAAAGCACAATTTTCATATCTTCCTGGTCCTTGAGCAGCCGTCCCAGGATCGACACCGTTTCGAGCCCCTTTCGCGTACCATCCACCGCCAAAAGTATTTTTCGCATAAGCGCCCCCTTTTTTGTAGTTGAATTCCATATCTAACCACAGCCCGGCATGCCCGCAACCAAAAGACTGAAAGCGATTTGCCGATTGCAAAAAAATCAATCGCCTGCGTTTATCTGTGTCAGAAAGGTATCGATTTCATCGAGGCAATGAACCACCCGGCAGGGCGGGAGGCTCTTGACGAAGACCTGTCCATAGCTCTTGGTGAGCATGCGGATATCGAAAACGGCTATTACCCCACGGTCCCTGGATGAACGGATCAGCCGTCCGATTCCCTGCTTCAACTGGATTGCGGCCCTTGGCACCTGGTACTGATAAAAGGCATTGCCGCCGCTGCGGCTGATGCGGTCCAGCCTGGCTGCAATCACAGGGTCATCGGGGACTTCGAACGGCAATTTGTCGATGATAAGGCAGCTCAGAGCCTCCCCCGGCACATCGATCCCCTGCCAGAAGGAACTGGTCGCCAGGAGGACCGAATCGACCTTGTCCTTGAATTCCTGGAGAAGCGCACGTTTGGTCTTTTGCCCCTGGATGAGCAGCGGGAATGAGATCTTGCCCTCAAAGAGCTTATGGACTTCGTGCATGTTTCTGTAGCTGGTGAAAAGGAAAAGGGCCCGTCCGCGGGTCTTTTCGATTATTTCAGCGGCCTCGGCAGCCATCCGGGCGCAAAATGCCCCGTCATTGGGCGCCGGGAACCGCGACGGTATGTAAGCTATTGCCTGCCGCTCATAGCTGAACGGAGAGCGCAGCAGTAATTCACGGCTGTCCGGCGGTACCCCGAGAGAGTTTCGCACAAATTCAAAACTCCCGGCTACGGACAACGTGGCTGAGGTCATTACCACAGCGGTAACAGAGGGGAAAAGAAATTCGTTTAGCACCGGCCCGACGTCTATGGGCGTAGCATTTACAAAAACCCCCTGCTGCGACACTTCATGCCAGTAAACGAGGGATTGATCCTTTTGCTCGATGAGCAACTTGAGGGCGGTGGAAAGCTCGCCGGCACGGCGGCCGGTTCCGGCAAAGTTTTCGACTTTTTCGGCCAAAGGTTCGACCATGGCTGGAAGTTCATCCAGGGCGTGAGCAACCTGCCGGCATGTACCGGCGAAATCTTCCCCGGCCCTTGAAGGTTCGAAGCGAAATCGCCCCATCCGGTTTTGGGACTGGGCCAGGTTGTGGTAAAAAAGACGGCTCAACACCTCAAGCTGCTGACCAACTGTTTGAACCGCCTTTAAATCAAGCTTTTTCGACCCGCCGCGGCATTCCTTCACAATGTCCTGGCCAAGCTGCGCTATAGCGAAACTGCTGAAATGAACCCCGAAGTACTCGCCCACCACGTCTTCCAACTGGTGGGCTTCATCGAAGACAACCGCCTGATATTCCGGAAGTACTTCGCCTAGTCCCCTCTTGCGCAGCGACAGGTCCGCGAAAAACAGGTGGTGATTCACCAGCACTATGTTGGCGCGGGACGCCTCGTTTCTCATCCGTGTCAGGTGGCATCGTGAGAATTCCGAACACTGCTGGCCCAGGCAATATTCGGAATTCGAATTGACCTCGTTCCAGGTCCGAAAATTGTCGGGCAGCCAATCGACTTCGGAACGGTCGCCCGTATTTGATGTTGCAGCCCACTTCTGGAACCGGCGAAAGAGCTTTGCTTCCTCCTTGTTCCAGAGCGTCGGCTGATAGCAGAACTGGAGAAACCGGCGCCGGCACAGGTAATTTCTGCGTCCCTTGAGGCAGACTGCCTTAAGCGTCGGGTCTATATTTTTCTTGAGAAAGGGGATGTCGTGATCGAGGATTTGGTCCTGGAGCGTCTTTGTGCCGGTCGATACGATCACCTTTTTACCACTGAGTATTGCAGGGATCAGATATGCCCAAGTCTTGCCCGTACCGGTCCCTGCCTCTGCCATGAGCGGAGTTTGAGAACGAAAGCTCTCAAAGACGGCCTGGGCCATTTCGAGCTGGCCCTGGCGGTACTCGAAGCCTTGAACTTTTGAGGCCAAAATTCCTTCAGGCCCGAAATATTTTTGCATAGAACCTCTTCAGACACGGATGGACACAGGTTTCAGACACGGATAGATAAGGATGAATTCATGCCAAAAATAAGTGGTGAACCGGGCAGTTTCACTACCATGGTTCCTTATGCCCGGTGCGTATCCATCCATCCGCAACCAAAGCGTCAGACACGGATGGACACGGATGAACACGGATAGATGAGGATGAATTCATGGCGCCGCCAAAAATAAATGGTGAACAACCGTGTCACAGCCGTAATTTCTCATGCTCGGTCCTTGTCCAGCCACCCGCAATCAAAGCAATCAGACACGGATAAACACGGATGGATAAGACATTGATTAATTTATAACAGCACCCTTTTGTATTCGACGCGGGGCCTGCCGAAGTTAAATAATACCCCTACTTGCAGGCCGCCGGCCTTCAAGTAGTTCAGCAACTGTCCGGTGTGTGAGAGATTGAGCCGGTCAATAGCTTTCACTTCCACGATAATCTTTTTCTCCACCAGGATGTCGCAGTAGTATATCCCCAACCTCGTGTCTTTGTACATGACATCAAGAGGGACTTCTTCCTGTACGGATAAACTCTGCTGGACAGTTCATGCACGAGCGCTCTTCGATAAATTACCTCGAGAAACCCATGCCCCAAGGTATTGGAAACCTCGAATGCGGCTCCAATAATGGACTCGGTGACGGTTTCAACCCCTTTGTCCAAAGATATTCTCACGTTCATCGCTATCCGTGTCTATCCGTGTCACAGCTTTTGTCTCACAGCTTTACCTGCTGGACGAAAATGATGTTCGGGTGACACCTCAGGGCTTCAAGGGCCTCCGCTGGGGCTTCGTTGTCGAGCCGCACTATTGCGATCGCCCGGTCTCTTTCGCGGCTGCGGGCGAGGTGCATGTCGGCGATATTGACATTGAAAGTGCCGAGCGTTGTCCCTATGTGGCCGATGGTTCCGGGTTTGTCGAAGTTCTGGATAATGAGGTTGATTCCTTCCAATTCTGCTTCGAGCATGTAATCGTTTAGGCGAACCAGCCGGATTGCCTGGCCGAGAAAAACCGCCCCGGAGGCGGAGTATTGCATTTTCCCGGGTCCTTTCACAGTTACGGTAATCTCCCCGGTATAGCCCCTGCACTGAGAAGTAGTGGACGTGGTAAGCTCTATCTGGCGCTGTTTTAGAAGAAGAGGCGCGTTTATGAGGTTCACCTTTTCCGCCATTATCGGGTCGAGCAATCCCTTTATTACGGTCTGGGTAAGGGGCTGGGTAGGGACTTGTTCGAGGTCCTGTCCCGCATAGGTTATTTGAAGTTTGAGCACCGGGCTGCAAAGCTGACCCTGAAGCCGGCCGAGCCGCTCTGCAAGGCGCAGGTACGGTTTGATCCTTTCGTAGTCCTTCATGCTGATCGACGGGAAGTTGATGGCGTTTCGAATCAGCCCTCGCTGCAGGTAGTCCAGAATTTGAGAAGCGATCTCGACAGAGACATTTTCCTGCGCCTGTTGGCTTGAGGCGCCAAGATGAGGGGTGAAGACGGCATTGGGCATGCCGAGCAGAGGGCTTCCGGTGGGGGGCTCTTTTTCGAAAACATCTAGTGCCGCCCCTGCCACATGCCCGCTGGAAAGAAATTCGCCCAGGGCTTGCTCATCGATCAGCCCCCCTCTGGCACAGTTGACAATGCGCACGCCCGGCTTTGTCTTTGCCAGAGTATCGCGGTTCAGGATATAGCGGGTCTCGTCGGTGAGGGGCGTGTGAACCGTGATAAAATCCGATCCGGCCAGCAGAACGTCGAGTGAGACATATTCGACGCCCAGGACTGCCGCCATGTCGGGCACGATATGCGGGTCATAGGCAAGGACCCTCATTTTCATTGCAAGCGCGCGATCGGCGACAATCGAGCCTATTTTCCCAAGCCCCACAATCCCAAGGGTTTGGTGGTAGAGTTCGGTGCCGACAAATTTCTTTTTTTCCCAAAGCCCCTTGCGCATGGATTCGGTTGCCTGCGGGATGTGGCGCGCCAGTGCGAGCATCAACGCCAGGGTATGCTCGGCGGCGGCCATCGCGTTTGCCCCCGGGGTGTTCATAACCAGGACCCCGCGTGCGCTCGCCGCATCGACGTCGATATTGTCCACACCCGTGCCTGCCCTCCCGGCCACTTTCAGCCTCGGGGCCCCGGCGAGCAGTTCTGCCGTGACCTTTGTGCGGCTGCGCACGATCATGGCGTCGTATTCAGGCAGCATGGCCTTGATTTCATCGGCACCGGCCCCTTCGGGCATATCCGCCTCGACCCCTTCGGCCGAGCGCAACATCTTCAAACCGCTTTCATCGAGTCCGTCGCAAATCAGAATTTTCAGCATTGGCTTTACCCCAGATAAGCTTTTTGAATCTCCGGATTTTGGGAAAGCGCCTGTGATTGACCTTCAAGCACAATTTTCCCGGCTTCAAGAACATAAGCGCGATGAGAGTACTTTAAAGCAATCCTTGCGTTTTGTTCCACTACTAAAAACGTGGTGCCGCTCTCATTGAGTTCTTTGAGCGCACGAAAAAGAACGGTCATAAGAAGAGGCGAGAGCCCCATTGAAGGCTCGTCGAGCAAGACGAACCGGACGCCGCTCATCAAGGCGCGGCCGATTGCGAGCATCTGCTGCTCCCCGCCGCTCAGCAGGTCCCCGCGCTGAGACCTGCGGTCGGCCAGGCGGGGGAAGAGCGCAAAAACACGTTCGAAGTCCCTTTGCATCTGCTCGCGGTCATTTCTTGAAAATGTCGCCAGCTTGAGGTTTTCAAAGACGGTCAGGTTTCCGAAAATATGTCTGCCTTCCGGCACAAGCCCGATTCCATGCCTGGAGACCAGGATATGTGCAGGGATGGGAAGAAGACTGAGTCCGTCTAATTTTATGCTGCCGCTGCTTACCCGGGGCCCTTCGGGAGGCGGAAGGCGCATGATGCTCATAAGAGCGGTCGATTTGCCTGCGCCGTTGGCGCCAAGCAAAGCGACTATCTCGCCCTTGTTGACACTAAAGGATATCCCGTGCAGAGCCTCTATATTTCCGTACTTTACATGAAGATCAGATACCTCGAGCATGGCCCGGTTCTTCTCCTCCAAGATAAGCCTCGATTACGCGGGGGTCCCGTCTTATTTCATCGGGTGTGCCCTCGGCGATCGTCTGGCCGAAATCGAGCACTTTCATGTTCCCGCACACGCTCATTACCACCCGCATGTGATGTTCTATCAAAAGAATTGTCAACTTGAATTCGTCTCGAATCCAGCGGATCGTTTCTATCAACTGGCCGATGTCGCCCGGGTTCATTCCGGCGGCCGGCTCATCGAGCAGAAGGAGCCTGGGCCGAAGCGACAGCGCGCGGCCTATTTCCACACGCCGCTGAAGTCCGTAGGGCAGATTTTTTGGGAATTCGAGGGCATAGTGCCCAAGCCCGAGCAGATCGATCAGTTCTTCAGCCCTCTTTTTCACCCGCCGCTCGCCTGTTACGAATTTTTCGGTGCGCAGAACCGAGTGCAAAAACCCGTAACCGAGCTGATGATGCTGGGAGACGCAAAGGTTTTCGAAAACACTCAAGCTGTTCCAAAGGCGGATATTCTGAAATGTGCGCGCTATTCCCCGGGAGGTGACCTGGTGTGGCCGCAGGCCTGTTATGTCGAGGTCCAGAAAACTGATTCGACCTTCCGAAGGACGGTAGAAGCCGCTCACAAGGTTGAATATAGTGGTCTTGCCGGCGCCGTTCGGGCCTATCAGCCCCATCAGCTCTCCACCCTGAAGGGTCAGGCTGAAATTACATACGGCCCTTAGACCTCCGAAAAAGTGCGTTACGTTATCTAGTTCAAGAAGAGCCATCACAAATCCAAGGCAAAAGGCAAAGACAAATAAATCTCACCACAGAGACACAGAGGACACGGAGAAAAATTGTAGCTTTTTTCTTTATTTTTAATCCTGTAAATCCTGTTAATCCTGTCCAAATCTTTGGCGAATCGCTTTTAATCTTTTTGCCTTATTTTTAACAGCTTCGGGAAAATATCGGGCAGTTCCCGATGTCCCATTATTCCCTCCGGCCGGAAAAACATCAGGAGGATGAGCAGAAGGGGCACCACCACCCATTTTATGATGCCAAGCGGCCTGAATGCCTCAAGGGCAAGCGTAATGACGATCGCGCTGATCACCGAGCCGCTCAATGATCCCATTCCGCCGAGATAAACCATTACCAGCACTTCAGTCGATTTCATAATGGTGAAAGTTCCGGGATTTATATAACCCAGCACGTGCGCGAAGAGTCCCCCGGCTATTCCGGCCAACCCTGACGAAAGCATGAAAGCCGTTATTTTCATATGCTGCGTGTTTATGCTCATGATCTCAGCCGCAATCTCGTCATCCCTTAACGCAATGATGCCTTTGCCGTAGGTGGAATTTACCAGCCGATGAATTATCCACACAGTAACGCCAACGCATATGAAGACCCAAATCATGGTCCAGGGGAGATTGACGACCGCCTGCATCGCATCGATCACGTTGCGCATGCCCATGAAGCCCCGTGCGCCTCCAATCGGCTGAATATTTTCCACCGAGCTTTTGACAATATAGTTAACCGCGAGGGTAATGATCGCCAGGTAGTCGCCCCTGGTCCTGAAAGAAGGCACCGCTACGAGCAGGCCGGCAAGCGCAGCAGCGGCCCCGCCGGCGGCCAGAGTAACCGGAAAGAGAAAAATTGCGCTGGAAGGTGAGAGCAGAGGCGGTCCGAAAACCGAGCTGGTGGTGAAGAGCATTACGTTGAGTATGGAGGCAACATAGGCTCCGACGGCCATGAACCCGGCATGTCCCACCGAGAATTCCCCCATGTAGCCGTTTACGATGTTTAACGAAGCAGACAGGATTATGTTTATCCCGACATACATTATAACGAGTTGAACGTAGGCGTTCAAAACGCCGAGCTTGGATGCGGCGACGGCCAAGGTGCAAATTATCGTATAAGATAGAAGGTACCCATATTTGCGCAATTGAAAATCCTTGGTACCTATTCACCTCCGGCCCAGAAGCACTGCCGGGGCAGGCTGCGAGGCACAGGGCGCAGAGAAAAGGGAATGGGCATGCAGGAAAAACCTTAAGCAAAAAGGGATCTGGCTTTTAGTTTTTCTTAATCCTGTAAATCCTGTTAATCCTGTCTAAGCACTTCTCTGTGTCTCCGTGGTGAATGTTTACTAGATCTTTGTGACCCTTGCCACGCCGAAAATCCCTGTGGGCTTTATACTTAGGAACAACAACAGAATGCTGAAAGCAATCAGATCGCGCAAGGTCGATGGAAAGAAGGCCGCGACGAAAATTTCGACGAACCCGAGGAGAAATCCCCCCGCAATGGCGCCGCGTATTTCACCGATTCCTCCCAGGACGGCCGCAATGAAAGCCTTCCAGCCTACGAGCGCCCCCATATAGGGATCGAGTACCGGATAGGCGGTGGCGAAGAGCACCCCGGCAAGGGCAGCCAGCGAAGAGCCCAGGACAAAGGTGAAAACGATGACCGTATCCAGTGGAATACCCATCAGCGGCACCGCCATCCTGTCATAGGAGATAGCCCGCATAGCCATTCCGATCCTGGTCCTGCGAACGAGTGTTTCGAGCAAAACGAAGATGATCACCGTCGTGAGGATCACCAGTACTTTAACGTTGGTGAAAGTTACTCCTCCAATTGTATAGGCGGTATTTGAAAGAAGCTGGGGAAAGCTGCGCCGGCTCGCTCCAAAAATGGCCAGATTGCCGTTTTCAAGGATAAGCCCGCACATAAGGGCCGTAATTACAACATAGAGGCGCGATGCGCCCTTGCGCCGAAGCGGGCGGTAGGCAACCCGCTCGAGGGCTACTCCAACCCCCGATGTAATAATCATGGTGGCCATCACGGTCAGGCCGAAAATCAGCGCCGAAGGCAACCCGGGCGAAATCCACGCATACCGGCCAAGCAAAAGAGAAGCTATGAAAAAGCCGATATATGCCCCCACCATGAATATGTCGCCATGGGCGAAATTGATCAGGAGCAATACCCCGTAGACCATCGTGTAACCCAGGGCTATCAAGGCGTAAAAGCTCCCCCACTGCAGGGCGTTAAGCAGATCCTGGAGAAATGTTTCTAAGAGCAAGCAACGGTTCCCTTCCAAACAGTTCACCCCCGGCCCAAAAGAACTGCCGGGGCAGGCTGCGAGGCGCAGAGGGCACGGAGAAACACAGCCTACATTAAAAGACTAAAAGCGATTTATCCGATCGACAACTCCCACGCAATCCGGCTATTCCTTCGAAGGGCCACGGTTGATGTTGAGATGACACAGATTTTCACAGATTATTTTTATTTACTTATGCTTCTATCTGCGCTTATCTGAGTCATCTGTGGATAAAATAGATTCTTCTGCTCTGTGACCTCTGTGCCTCCGTGGTAATCGCTTCTATCCTCAGGGACAGATCGACCTATACCATTCAAATTCTTCCTTGTCGCTGATCTTGACTATCACAGCGCACTTGGCGGGGTTTCCCCCCTGGGAGAAGGTCATCTTGCCGGTAATCCCTTCGAAATCTTTTACCCTGGTGAGCTGGTCCTTAACGGCCTCCCGGTCCTTTTCAATATTTCCGCTCAGTGCGCCGGTATTGCTGATTGCCAGGCACATCAGGTTTATCGCGTCCCAGGTAAGGGCGGCTACGTCATCGGGAACATAGCCGTATTTGGCTTTGTACTTGTCGATGAATTCCCGGGTTGCCCCCTTTGCGCCGGCAGCGGCATAATGAGTGCTGAAATAAGACCCGATGCATGCGTCACCGCAAAGGGTCATCAGTTCGGCCGATCCCCAACTGTCGCTTCCAAGTATAGGCTTATTCCACCCAAGTTCCCGAGCCTGTCTTACAATGAGCGGCACTTCATCATAATACTGTGGCGTAAAAAGAATATCGGCATCGGATTTGGATATCTTGGTCAACTGAGCGCTAAAATCCTTGTCGCCGTGAGTGAAGGTTTCGAACGCAACGACCGAACCGGGCCCGTTGATCTTCTCGAAAGCCTCTTTGAAGAACTCGGCAAGCCCCTTGGGGTAGTCGCTCGAGATGTCGTAGAGAACCGCCGCCTTTTTGGCATTGAATTCCGCAGCTGCGAATTTCGCTACAACCGGTCCCTGGAAAGCATCCAGGAAACATGCCCTGAAAACGTAAGGCCTGTTTTCGGTTGTCTGGGGATTGGTCGACCAGGGCGAGATCATGGGGGTCTTATTTGCGTTGCAGACTTCGCCTGCGGGTATCGCCTGCTTGCTCGCCTGGGGACCGATGATTCCGATCACCTCGTCCTGGGCGATCAGCTTGAGCGCGGCGGCCACAGCGGATTCCGCCTTGGACTCGTTGTCTTCATAAATGAACTCGAGCCTGTACGTCTTGCCGCCAACCTTGAGCCCACCAGCCTCATTGATTTCCGCGATCCGGATTTGCGCGGCATATTTGGAAGATTCACCTACTTTGGGAATGTCTCCGGTCATTGGAATATTAAAGCCTATCTTGATGGTATCGGCGCTCCAGGCCGTAGGCATAACCATGAGGGCCGCAACAAGAACCAGCTCCGCAACAAAGATCGGTCTACGCATGCTACTTCCCTTTCTAGATCAATAGTGTAGTCATACTTTCACCGGTCATGTAAGGTCACCTGCGGGGGATTTGCCTTGCCGCCGCCGAAGGCAGCGGCAAACCTGGCTGGCGGTCCCACCGCCATCGCTGTTTACCGCACAACGGGAAAGGCTGTCAATCGGCAACTATCTGTCTTCTCTCGTGTGCCATACGCGTAACATATAGATTGTCGATCCCTGGATTTCTTGTCGCATCTCGTAATGTCCCACGATTATACTGCGAACTTCGCGCGGCTCAAATTCGTGAAGTTTCCTGCCGATGCGAGGGTACTCAAGGAGGCGGAGCGGGGCTGTGGCCAACGCTTGAACGATGCGAGCCGCCGCATGTTATTAAATCTGATTATTTCAAATGGGAAAGCCACTTAGCGAGGCTCAGAATCGAACTGAGGACACGAGGATTTTCACTCCGGTCGAGACCCCGGTCCTGCTCGGCCACTGTGGGGTTGGACGAGGAAATTGGAAAGGGCTACAACGCAGTGGCAGGGACGGTGATTCCCCACCGCCCCTGCGTCACTTCATTCATGCGGAATTAGGAATTCGTTCTTCATTCCTAATTCGTAATTCTTAATTCCTAATTGCCCTTCCTAGTACATATCATCCATGCCGCCCATGCCACCCATTCCACCCATACCGCCCATGCCGCCCATTCCTCCCATGCCACCCATACCGCCTCCGGGGGGCATCATTGAGGAACCTTTCTTCTTGGGCTTTTCAGCGATGATGGCTTCGGTTGTGAGAAGCAGCGATGCGACGCTTGCAGCATTCTGGAGGGCGAACCGCACCACCTTGGTGGGGTCTATAACGCCTGCTTCCACCAAGTCGCCGTATTCATCGGTTTCCGCATTGTAGCCGTATGATCCCTGGCCTGCCTTTACCTTCTCGACGACAACCGAACCTTCGCGGCCTGCATTGTCTGCGATCTGGCGGATCGGCGCCTCGAGCGCACGCTTTACAATGTTGAGGCCAAAGCGTTCCTCGCCTTCGAAGTTCAACTTTTCGAGCGCCGCTACGCAGCGCAGAAGGGCAACGCCTCCGCCCGGGACAATTCCTTCTTCCACGGCGGCCCTGGTAGCATTGAGCGCATCTTCGACGCGCGCTTTCTTTTCCTTCATCTCGGTTTCGGTGGCAGCGCCGACCTTTATCACCGCAACTCCGCCGACCAGCTTCGCAAGTCTTTCCTGAAGTTTTTCACGGTCGTAATCCGAGGTCGTCTCTTCTACCTGGGCGCGAAGCTGCTTCACACGGCCTTCTATAGCGTCGCGGGAACCCGCTCCGTCTACGATTGTCGTGTTGTCTTTGGTGATGTTGATGCGCTTGGCCGAACCCAGGTCCTTCAATGTAATGCTTTCGAGCTTGATGCCGATGTCTTCGGAGACTACCTTGCCGCCGGTAAGAATAGCGATATCTTCAAGCATTGCCTTGCGCCGGTCGCCAAACCCGGGGGCCTTAACGGCGCTCACCTTCAAGGTTCCCCTCAGCTTGTTTACCACCAGGGTCGCCAGGGCTTCGCCATCCACGTCTTCTGACAGTATCAGAAGCGGCCGCGCCATTTTTGCGATCTGTTCGAGGATGGGCAGTATGTCTTTCATGTTGCTGATCTTCTTTTCATTGATCAGGATCAGGGGTTCTTCGAGAACCACTTCCATCCGCTCGGCATCGGTCACAAAATAGGGAGAAATGTAGCCGCGGTCGAACTGCATGCCCTCAACGATATCAAGGGTCGTTTCCATGCTCTTGGCTTCTTCGACCGTGATGACGCCTTCCTTGCCAACCCTGTTCATGGCTTCGGCAATAATGTCGCCTATAGTGGCGTCATTGTTGGCGCTTATCTTTCCGACCTGGGCAATCTCTTTTTGGTCCTTAGTCGGTTTGCTGAGCCTTTTGAGTTCCTCGACGACTGCTGCAACCGATTTTTCGATTCCGCGTTTGAGGCCCATCGGGTTGTGTCCGGCGCTCACCAGTTTCGCGCCTTCGTGAAAAATGGATTGCGCGAGGATCGTGGCGGTAGTTGTGCCGTCGCCTGCGACGTCAGAGGTTTTGCTCGCCACTTCTTTAACCATCTGGGCGCCCATGTTTTCGAACTTGTCCTCCAGTTCGATTTCCTTTGCGACCGTTACCCCGTCCTTGGTGATAGTGGGCGATCCCCAGGATTTTTCCAGCACCACGTTGCGCCCTCTCGGGCCAAGGGTCACCTTGACCGCATTGGCCAGGATGTCAACTCCCTTCAATAGTTTGTCTCTTGCCTTAACATCATATTTGATTTCTTTAGCCGACATCTGTTCGATCTCCTTTTATTCCAGAATCCCAAGTATATCGTCCTCACGCATCACCAGATAATCTTCATCTCCGAGCTTGATCTCGGTGCCGCCGTACTTGTTGAAGATCACCCGGTCACCCGGCTTTACCTGCAACGGGCTGATTGTGCCGTCTTTGAGGATAATTCCGGTCCCCACGGCAATAACCTTGCCCTGCTGTGGTTTTTCCTTGGCGGTATCCGGAATGATGATGCCTCCGGCGCTCTTTTCCTGTTCCTCGAGACGCTGAACGATGACTTTGTCGTGAAGCGGTTTGTACGCCATACTGCTATACTCCTTGATTGTTTTTGGTGGTTTACCTGAGACGAATCCGGACACAATACTAGCACTCTTTTTCACTGAGTGCTAATCAATATAAAACGAAGAGTGAAAAAATCAAGGGATAAAAGAGAAATAGGGGGATTGAGGGATTGAGGGAAGGGGGTGCAGGCCACCCATTTCGTCAGATGAACCGCAGCCTCGCGAACGAATCGCAGGATTTCGCGAGTTGTCGATCGGTGAATTGCCGCATAACTCCGTTTATAGGCGCTTGACGCTATTAGCGCACTGCGCTAATACGATTACCGTTAGAAAGGGGCAAGAGCCATGATCGAAGAAAAAATGGCCCCGATGCACCCCGGTGAAGTTCTGAAAGAGGACTTCCTGGACCCTATGGGAATGAGCTGGAAAAGTTGGAACAGGAAGTGAAGATACGCACAGCAGCTTAAAGGAACCGGGCCGGTCTTGCAGAAAAGAAGACGGTGCCGAAAACTGGAAGCTTGCAGATCACAACATTGTGAAACTAACTAATTGTTCTTGATTCTATGTCGAAGCTCTTATACCAATTGCCCCAAAATGCCCTCCGCTGTTTTAAGGGTTATAATCTGTGTTGGCATTTTTTGGCCGTAGTTCTTACGTACATCATTGTATCTTCCGGTTTTGATTGGTATTATTTCATCTCTACCCGAACCCCGGCGCTGAGGGCCTTTCTTTTTCCGGCTGTCGTGCTCGGTATGATTTTGCCGGTTGTTGTTCCATTGATCCTGTTGGCAATCGGCGCTTTAGGAAAAACTCTCAAAATCAAAATCACCGCCTTCACCTTGGGACAGGCCGCCATTTTGGGCCTGGCTATCTCATCCTTCTACAAAGCTTTTACAGGCAGGATTCCACCTCCCCATTTCTTTAGCTATGGTGCGCTCATAGACAGCAGCCACGGATTCCGCTTCGGTTTATTGCGTGGTGGAATGTTTTGGGGTTGGCCCTCTTCACACACCACCGTTGCGTTCGCCATGGCTGTTGCGCTTTGGGAGTTATATCCTGAAAACAGGCTTGTTCGATACGCAGCCGTCTCATACGCCTTTTATGTTGGAATTGGTGTCTCGATTACAATCCATTGGTTCTCCGAATTCGTAGCCGGCGCCATCATCGGTTCACTAATCGGAGCGGTCGTTGGAAGAAGCTTCGCAGGTGAGTGGGTGAGTAGGTGAATCTCAAGAACCACACCATCAGTTTCCAGGGAGCGTCTCATCCTAATGGATTCATTCGAAATTCCTAATTGCCCCTCTAAGGGCTCGCACAGCCTCCGCAATATCCGCCGCCTGTGAGATTGCCGTGACCACGGCAACCTTTCGCGCCCCGTTGGCCAGGACCTCATTTATATTGGTTTCCTTTATTCCGCCCATCACTGTAAACGGGATTCGCAGACCGGGGGCTATCTGCGAGATCGCCTCGGGGCCGAGGAAGTACTTGACGCCCTCTTTGGTTCCGGTCGGGAAAATCGGTCCGATATTAACGTAATCAGCCCCTTCATCCTGAGCTCGGAGGGCCTCTTCGAGGTTGTGCGAGGATGCGCCGATCAGTAGATCGGGGGCGATCTTTTTTGCAGCCGGAACAGGAAAGTCCTCCTGCCCGAGGTGCACTCCGTCGGCGCCAACGGCTATGGCCACATCCACCCTATCATTTATGATGAGCATTATGCCGGCCTTTGCCGTGCGCTCCCTGAAAATTTGGGCCAGCATATAGAAGTCCCTCTCGCACAGGTCTTTTTCCCTGAGCTGAACGATTCTAGCCCCGCCTTCGATCAGGCCGTCGAGTACTTCAATATCGGAGCGGCCCATGGAAAGCTTCTCGCAGGTGACCGGATAGATGTCGACGGCTTCGAAACGTGATTTTCTTTCATCTCTTGTCATAAAAATACCCGCTGTTCTTTTGTAGCAAGGGGAGGGCTTTATGCCCTCCCGGAGCACCCGATTTGAACGCAACTTTGATTTAAAAGTTGAGTTTTTCCTTATTTCTAATCCTGTAAATCCTGTTAATCCTGTCCAAGTCTTTAGTAATTGCTTCCGTACCCCCAACACGATATCTTTTTTTAAAGTTATCAGACTAATACGCTTTTGGATAGAGACAGATGTGCCTGCGCTGATATAACATATGACGACTACAACCAAGGAGGGGTCGAATGGAATGGTTCTTCAGGACCGATGACACGTGGCAGAACCTGATTGTGCGGGTCAGCCTCGGGGCAGTAATGTTCCCGCATGGAGCGATGAAGCTTTTGGGATGGTTCGGAGGCAGCGGCGTTTCGGGGACCGTTGCGGCTTTTTCTCAAAACTTTCACATTCCCCCGTTTTTGACTCTGCTCGTCATAGCGGCCGAATCTTTGGGCGCGCTGGGGCTGATTGCCGGTTTTGCCACCAGGCTGTGCGCATTCGGGATTTTTTGCGACATGCTCGGGGCTATTTATCTCGTTCACTGGCCCAACGGGTTTTTCATGAACTGGTTTGGCAAGCAGCATGGAGAAGGGTTCGAATATCACCTCCTGGTCATCGGTATGTCACTCGCACTCATGGTCGCCGGAGGAGGCAGGTTCTCGGTGGACAGTGCCATATGTCCCAAGAGCTTTCATAACAGGATAAGTCTATAAGGATTACCTGGACCTCAACGCCGAAACGATATTCATGCGGGCGGCTCTGACAGAGGGCAGCGCACCTCCCACTATTCCCATCACGATTGCAAATATCACCGAATCGGCAACTATCCGGCGGCTTAGAAGAAAGCGGAAGGTCAGCTCCGAGAAAGTGGTCCAGTTCATCGTGGAGATAGTTATCCTGTTCATGCACGAGGCGGCGGCCAGACCGGTCACGGCGCCGAGCAGGCTCAAGAATACCGCTTCGGCCATAAACGCAAGCAGGATGAAGAGCCGGCGAAACCCGAGCGCCCTCAGGGTCCCGATTTCCGAGGTGCGCGCCGAAACGGCGGCGTACATGGTGATCATGGACCCGGTAATGGCCCCAAGGCTAAAGATGAGCGTGAGGCTTATTCCCAGAATTCGGATAAATCTGGCCATCAATTCCGATTGGGCTTCATAGTACTTGTCCTCGCGCCTGGCTTCCTCCACAAGGCGGGGGTCTTTGAGCACGGTTTCTTTCAATTCCGGCAGGGTCGACGGGTCCCTCATCCGGATGAGCACCGATGAATAGACCGTTCTTTTGAAAGCGCCCATAAGGCTATCGACGTCTCCCCAGATTTCCGAGTCGAAAGCGGTGCCGCCGGCATCCATAATGCCTGAAACCGTCCAGGTGTGTCCCCCGAAATTGATGGTCCCGCCAAGACCGGCGATTTTGAATTTTTTGGCGATATTTCTGCCTATCAGGATTTCAGTGGAACCTGCATTGAACTCGCGCCCCGCAACTATTTTGATCTGAGGACGCAGTGCGAGGGAAACTCCGTGCGTTGCCCCACGCACCTGAATATTTGACCGAGAGCCGGTCTCCTTTTTGGCAAGAGTGATCAGCACTACCAGTTCGCGAGCTGCGAGCAGTCCCAGGTCATGGTCTACGGCCACCTGCGGAAACGACTCGAGGATTGCGGCATCTTTTCTCTCTATGAGACTCTGGACCTCGGTTTCTGCCGATCTGCGGATAAAAACGGCGTTTTCGGAGCTTCCCGAAGTGATCAGTGTCTGCTGGAAGCCTTCGGCAAGCATCAGGACCGTTGCGAAAACGAAAATGACCAGTCCCATACCGCCCGCCGTCAAAAGGGTGGTAAGGCGCCGAACGAGCAGATTGCGATAACTGTAATAGAAAAGGAGCATTCAGATCACTTGGAGCCGTGAAACTTTGTCAGTGGTTTTGCTGTTCCATTCGCTGGTTAGCTGCGGGATTTCCACTCTTTTGGGTCGCGACGGCCATGAAAAACGGCGAGTATGGTCGCGACGTCCTGCTGAGCGCAGGCGCCTCACTTCGAGGTTTCCAGCCTACGCTTTATCTCTTCCCACGATTTGCCCTCATCGGGAGATGCTTCCCGGGAGTTAAGCCTCCTGTCAAGCTCTGTTTTTTGTGCTTCGGTTAATTGTAGCGACTCTTGTTCGGCAGCAATACTATCCCATAACTCTTCAACCATAAGTATCCGCTCAGCCACACTGAGTTTCTTCATCTCTGATGGTGTCAAGCACTGTTCCATATATTGCCCTCCAATTGGCGTTATCACGTTTAAATCAAGTGCCGGTGACAATCGAGGATAGGGCAAAAAATTATATCAGCGTGAACCCGCCGTATCAATCGGAAAAAGAGCCGATCCTTTCAGCCGCTTCCCGGTCAAGGGTTTCGATAAGCTTAAGTATCAGTTTCAGGGTGTTCGAGTAGTCCGTTATATCGAGTATGGTGTTGTGTGTATGGACATATCGCGACGGGACGGCCAAAACAACGGTGGGCACTCCGGATGCATGCAGGTGAATAGGGCCCGCATCGGTACCGCCTTTCCTCCTGACGGCCACCTGGTGGGGAATGGAGTTTTTCTCAGCCGTTTCGATCACGAATTCGGTAAATTTGCGATTCATGATCGCAGATGAGTCTATGATGCGGATCTGGGGACCCGAACCGACAACCGCCTGCCGGTCCTGTTTGCTCGTGCCGGGCAGATCGTCTGCTGGAGCGCCTTCAGCCACAATGGCCAGATCCGGGTTTGTCGAAAATGCTGCCGCGCGTGCGCCCCGCATCCCCATCTCCTCCTGGATGGTCCCCGCAAAAATGAGTGTATTAGGATGGGACATTTTTGCGCTCTCCAGTGCCGCATGGATCACCAGGGAAAGGCCGGCCCTGTCATCGAAAGCTTTGGACAGCAGCAGGTCAGGGTTGTGCATCCGCACAAAAGGACTGTCCGGCACTGCCGGGTCTCCGAGCCGGATGCCGAAATCGCGCGCCTCGCCGGCATCGCGGGCGCCCACGTCGATGAACATCTCCTCTATGCCCATCACCTTTTCGCGTTCGGCATCGGAGAGGAAATGAGGAGGCTTTGCGCCTATCACGCCCGGAATTTCGATTCCTTCCCTGGTGCGAATTCGCACTCGTTTGGCAAGCAGCGTGTGCGCCCACCATCCGCCGAGCACAAGGAATCTTATGAGGCCGTCATCCATTATTGTCTGCACCATGAGACCGACTTCGTCCATGTGCGCGGGAATAAGTATCCGGGGATAGGCTGAGCTGCCTTTTCTTTCGCAAAAGATGTTGCCGGCCCTGTCGGCAAAAACGCCTTCTCCAAGCTCACTTCGAAAGAGCCGCCGCACCTCGTTTTCCTGCCCTGGCGCACCGTGGGCCTGGCTCAGTTTTTGGAGAAGCTCCACCCCTTTTTCTTTTATCGTATCGTTCATCTTCCGGTCTCCACGTGCACAACTGACGTTGGTCGTTCGTCGGGCGCAAAACCTGCCCGCTCGCTGTTATCGTGTTTTAAATGTAATTGCAGTGGGGCACAATAGAAATCAGGCGGTTTGAAAGCAAGGAGATTTTAGTCTCGTGAAGGGAGAAGCCTCGATGTGGGTTTTAAGGGGGCGCAAAACCCCAAACATTTGCCACAATGATGAGAGCATCACGAGCCGATATGAGGTATAATAGATACGCCCACCGCCCTGAATTCTGCTTCTCACCTGTGTCTTAATGCTTGACCGGTTCCCTATATCACTTTAAATTCAACTCATTGGAATTTGTAGATTCTACTGTTTGCTTTCGGCCCAAATATTTACTGCCCGGGGATTGGAGATAAATCATGTTGGATTCAACGGCGGCTGTGGACAAGATATTGGTCTGTGTGAGCGCCAGTACTTCCAGTGCGAACGTGATACGATACGCTGCAACAAAGGCCGAGGGCATGCACACCAGGTTTTTTGCGGTGCATGTGGAAACTCCTCGCGGGATGCTGCTGCCCGAAGATGAGCGCAACCGGGCTATGGACAATATGAGGCTGGCCGAGCAACTCGGGGCTGAAACAGCTACCCTGACAGGTCGAAACATTGCCGAAGAAACGATGAGGTTCGCGCGCGAGAAGGGCATAACAAGGATAATAGCCGGAAAACCAGGACGTTCGCTACTACGGAGTATTTTCCTGGCCAGCCCTGTGGATCGCCTGGTGCACATCAGCGGAGAAATCGACATTGAGATTGTCTCAGGTGAATCCGGGGAGGCGTTTCGCGCGCCCTATCGCATTAGGTCCCGTGAAATTCCCTGGTCGGATTATGGAACGGGCTTACTTTTTTACATGCTTGCTACGGGGCTCTGCTTCCTGATGTTCAGGCGTTTCGATCTGAGCAACCTCATAATGGTCTATTTGCTGGCTGTTATGGTGACGGCCATTGAGACCGGGCGCGGACCGGCAATTGCCATCTCTCTGCTGAGCGTGCTGTCGTTCGATTTCTTTTTTGTTCCCCCGCGTTTTTCGTTCACGGTGGATGACGCTCAGTACATAGTGACTTTCATCGTCATGTTTGCGGTCTCTTTGACTATAAGCCACCTTACGGAGCTGATGCGCAGGCAGACTCGAACGGCCCGTCTGCAAGAGAGGCAGGCAGCCGCGATGCATGGTCTGAGCCGACAGCTTGCCGGCTCCAGGAGTGTTGAAAAGATCTTGAAGATAACCGTGGAGTACATCTCGGAGATTTTCGACTCCAAAGTGATAGTCCTGTTGCCTGACAAGGACGGCAGATTGAAGACGGGCGGTGGCGACCCTTCCCTTGTATTTCAAAAGGATGTGGTCCGGCAACTCGACGTTGCGAGCAAAGCATTCAAAACGGGGGAATCAACCGGGTGGGGAACCCAACACGAGCCGGAAAACGAAATACTCTATGCCCCGCTTCAAGTAGCGGATTTAACTCTTGGAGTTGTCGCGCTGCGGCCCGGCGATCCTGATAGGTTTCTCATGCCCGATCAGCGCTACCTGTTCGAATCGCTTGTGAAGCAGGTGGCCCTTTCACTTGAAGTTGAGTTTATGGCCGAAAGATGCATACCGTTGCAATCGGCGGTTTTCTAATCTTTCTTCATCGTATCGGGGCGGCAGCCAAAATAGCTGATTTCAAAGTTAAACTCAGGGAATTTCCTGGGCAGGGTCATCAGGTTGAACACCATGACCCCGATTGCGAGTCTGTCCAGCCATGAGGACATAGGCCAGCCGAAGTGAACGGTAATATTTTTGTCAGGCAACTCATATTTGAGAATCTTGAGCAGAAGCAAAATACGCTGATATAGCTTGCCCCGCAGAAGGGGAAAACGGAAATGGTTTATCGCCATTTTTGGCGGAATGCCCTGGCGCGGTGTATAAAAGGTTATGTAAGCTTCATTTTCCTTAGGATCTTCGAGGGATTCTTCCCGGGGACGGCGGAATATTACGTGTACGTCCGGCGAGGATGATTCCGCCAGGAAGAGTATCATTTCCATCTCATTGTCGGCCTGGCCGATCTGAACGATTTCCGGCGCCCTTTTCTTTGCAAGCAGGCTTCCCGCCACGAGGACAAAAAAAGTTATCCCTCCCCACAGAGCCGTTCCATGGGGCTTGTCTATCGCCAGAAAAATGAAGCAGCTTATCAGGATTATCCAGAGAATAAGCGTGCCGATGCGGCTGGTGTAATAAGGGATTACTTCCTTGGTGCCCACAAAATAGCGGTAAATTAAAAGCGATCCCATATTTATGCAAAAACTCGCCAGGAGCCCTATAGCGTACATATCGGCAAGAACTTGCTGAGAGCCGCTTGTAATTACGATGACGATTGAAAAGAAAATCGCATTTAGAATGTGAATCCGGTAGAGCGAATGTCGCCGGTTCGTAGCGATCAGCCACAGGAATCCGTAGCGGTGCGCCACGCGCTCGATCAGTTCGCTTGAGGCGACGAAAGCGGTATTAACGGCCATAATCAAAGTGATGCTGGCCAGTCCGGCAACCAGGATGCCGAATAATGTCCCGTTGAGCAATGTTGCATAATGGGTGACCAGGTCGCCTTCATGCTCGCTGAAATTGATCGGGGCGCAAAGAACCAGTCCTGCAACCAGAGGTGTCGCGATGCCCACTGTAAGCGCCAGGAAAAGATATGCCTTATGGATCTCGCGCCAGCTCCGCACAAAACCGGCCGTCTGTATGACCGATTCGATTCCTGAATAGGCCAGGATACAAAATGCTATGTGGCTTATGAAATTGCCGTAATCATGGAGAAGTGAGCCCGTCTCAAGCGGCTTTAACGCTTCACCGCCGGACTCTTTGAGGCGCGCCAGGGCAGAGCTGTCAAATTCGACTATCCCGGATGCAATAAGGTTCATCATAACGAAGGCGGCCATGATGAAAATCAGGAACGTAAACCTGGCATTCTCTCTTATGCCGAGAATATTTAGTCCTGCCATTGCCCAGAGAATCCCGAGCACGAGAAAGACAACAAGGGACGGGTTCTCAGCAACATGAGGGAAAAATGAAGTCGCATTAAGAACGGCGCTCACAGCCGAAATACACGCGGTGAGTATATAATCGACCATAATGGAAGAAACGGCCACAAAGGATATCATCGGACCAAGCACGAGGTAGGAGAAAGAATATACTCCTCCACCAATGAGACCGTTATGCTCCAGGATTTCAGCAATCTCGGTAAACCGCGTGCTCATGAACCGGATAAGAATGCTGGTAATGGCGATGAAAACTATGGCTTTCAAACCGATGAATCTGAATGCTTCGGCAGGGACATAAAAGATGGACGTAAATTCGTCCATAAGGGTGATTATTGCAACCGCCAGCCAAGTCAGCCAAATTCGGCCCGTCTGGGAAACGGTGAGAAGATTCGGCCGTCTCATTAGGTAGACGAAGGTTACCACAAGTGACAGATTGAGGAGGAAGAGAACGATGAACTTCATTTAGTTTCCGCTGAGCCTCGTCACAATTTTGTTTTAATTTAATATCGTGAAGCAAAATAAAACTGCTGAAGATCGCGGAAAAGCGTGGGAGGGGAGCCTTGGGCGGATTTGTACGGGAGACTCACGCCCAGTGCTAAGACGTGTACAATCTCATACATTCCGTTTAAGAAAGTACCCTCTTGACGCCTGCGAGGTTAGCTGACGGGCTCGGGCCAATGAGGTTGCCCTACGCCATTTGGCGATACGCCCCTTTTTTCTGGGTCCCCCGCTCCAAAGACCGGATTCGGCGATTAAAGCGTGGGCAATGTAAATCCTTGCAAAGCGCATGTCAAGAAAGTTAACGTGCCCCACATTTCATTTTGAAATGATTTGCAATAATTTGCATTGCGATTCAGCCTTGCCCCTGGAGAGGTCTTTTTCTTTAATTTATTGAAGTTAAAGGATATTATTGCCTGCTCCGGATGCGGGGCATTAGATTGCCTGATACTCCGGCACCGGCCGGGAGGATGACTATGAGATTGAGGACAAAACTTATTCTGGCATTCAGCGGGCCGCTCGCCATTCTGATCATTCTCGGCCTGATCAGCGCTCGAACGATCACGAAGTCCAGCCACACGGTGGAGAGGATTTTCCGTGAAAACTACGACAGCGCCGACGCATGCCTTAAGATGAAAGACGCCATCCTAGTGATGGATGGAACGGCGGAGATATTTGTTTGGGACGGTGTGAAGGACGAAAAAACAATTGCCGCCGATCTGGAGTTTGTAAATCACCTCCGGTTCCAGCAGGGCAACGTAACGCTTCCGGGCGAGCAGGATTTGACCGATTCTCTAACAAATCAATGGAACACGTATCGGGTGGCGTTAGAGAAGTTTTTCACCCTATCCTCAGAAGGAACGGACCGGAGGCAGTTTTATCGAAACAGCATCCTGCCGCAGTCCCAGCGCGTTTTGGACATTGCGCAGCGAATTATCGACATAAACCTCAACAACATGGTTTCCACAGACGGGCAGGTACGCAAGGAGGCGGCGGAAACCAACCGCACCCTGCTGCTCCTTGTGCTCTCAGGCATCCTGCTCTCGGCGCTCTTCGTTGGAATATTCTGGCAATCCATGGTGAGGCCTATTTCCAGGCTTATGGATTCCGTACAGGAGATCCAACGCGGAAACCTCGACTTCTTTGTCCATGTGCATTCGAAGGATGAAATAGGAAACCTGGCCTCCGCATTCAATGAAATGACTTCAACCCTTCGCCGGTTCAGAAAAATGAACCGGACAAAGCTCCTGCGTTCTCAAAGGGCGACCATTTCGGTGCTGAACGCTCTTCCACAGGCAATCGCCGTTTGCAATCCAGGCGGTGGGATCGAACTTTCAAACGAGGCCGCGGTGAAGATGTTCGCCCTTGCTCCCGGGAAATCTATTAAGGACGCAGCAGATGAAAAGATAGTCGAACTGTTCTCACAGGCGAACCTGGAAATGCGGCCGTTTTGCAACAAGGGATGGGATTGGGCAATCCAGAAGTTTTCGGACGGCGATGAAAAGTTTTTCCTGCCCGAAGCAATTCCGATATTCGATGATGAGCATGGACTGATCGGCGTTACCATGGTCATCTCCGACGTTACCAGGCTGCGGCAGCTCGATGAGGCAAAAAATGGCCTGATTTCGACCGTTTCACACGAGCTCAAGACCCCCTTGACTTCCATCAGGCTAGCAACGCATGCCTTGCTCAATGAAAAACTGGGAGTCCTGAACCCCAAGCAGACGGAACTTGTCTTGGCCGCCCGCGAGGAAAGCGATCGGCTGCACAGGATCATCGAGAATTTGCTCGAACTTGGCAGGATGGAATCCGGTGGAGCCAGGCTCGATCTTATGCCGATCAGTGCGGAGGAAATCCTGCTGGCAGCCGCAGATGAAATGAGGACTGCCTTTGCCGACAGGGGCGTATCACTTTCCCTCGAATTGCCGGCCGATTCACCCCGGGTACTTGCCGACAGGCTCAGGCTGGGAATTGTATTCGCAAACCTGCTTAACAACGCGCTCAAGCACACCCCTCCCGGAGGCCGGGTTACGCTCTCCGGGCGCGAAGAAGGCGGCGAAGTGCTCTTTTCCGTCGAAGATACCGGTGAGGGAATACCCCAGGAGAATTTGCCCCACATTTTTGAAAAATTCTTTCGAGTGCCGGGATGTGAAGAGTATGGGACCTCGGGATTGGGACTGGCCATAGTGAAAGAGATTACCGAGGGTCATGGAAGCAATATCAAAGTGAACAGCAGTCCCGGAAAAGGCGCCAGGTTCGAATTCGCGCTCAGCAAGGCTGAATCGGTTTGAAAAACAGGTGCTGCATGGCCAAAAATCCGTATCCGGTAAGTAGGTATACTATTCGATGAGGCAGGAAGAACTGGCATTTTGCTCAATTCGGCTTTACAATTAACAAAAAATAACGAACATTGTTATCGCGGGTACCTATGAGAGGAGCCAGCGCCATGAATGTTTCCCTCACGCCACAGCTCGAAGAGTTGGTTAAAAAGAAAGTTGAAAGCGGCCTATACGGTTCCGCAAGCGAAGTTATGCGCGAAGCCTTGCGCCTTCTGGATGAACGGGACCGCCTTCATACCATGCGTCTTGAAGAATTGAGAGCGGAAATCAAAAAGGGTTTGGAGAGTGGCGAGCCGACGCCATTGGATGTTAAAGCCATCAAGGCACGGGGGCGCGAACGCCTTGCCGCACAAAAGAGGATGCCCACCTGATGGCCCGCGTCCTTAAGCGCCCGCAGGCGGCTGTCCGTTACGAACTCAAATGGCGCGTCCTTGGCCGGTTCTCCTTTATCAGCCTGTCCAGGCCAAATTTTTTGACCCGATAGTTCATTTGCCGGAATGTAAGACCCAGATCGTCGGCGGCCCTTCTCCTGATCCACTTGTTGCGCTCAAGCGCCGCCGAAACTTCCTTTCGTTCGATTTCGTCCAGGCGGGACCAGGCGGAAATCGACTCAAGGCCTTTCGGCCCGTAACCCGCCGCCCTGTTCGGGTCGAATATCGATGCAAGGTCACCCGGTTCGATCTCCTCGCCTTCAGCCATTACCACCAGGCGAATTACGGCATTTTTCATCTCCGCCAAATTTCCCGGCCAGTCATATTCGCACAGTTTCTTTAATGCTTGCGGGCTCAATTGAGTCGTTCTGCCCTGTTCCCTGCATGCATCCTCGAGAAAATGCCCGATCAATAATGGTATGTCTTCTTTTCTGTCACGGATCGAAGGCACATGAATCGGCAGGGTGCCGAGCCTGCTCAGCAGGTCTTTTCTGAAGGACCCAGCAGCCGCTGCATCGGAAAGACTGCCGCTCGATACGGCGATGAGCCTCACATCGCCCCCCTTGGGCTTAGTCGTTCCAAAACCGCCTGCTTGCAGCTTGTCAAGAAAGTCCAACAACTTCACCTGGTGGGACGCCGAGAGGTCGCCCACCTCATCGAGAAGCAATGAGCCGCCGGCCGCCTTGTCGAAGGCGCCTCGCGAGGAGCAGATCTCGTCCATGCCGCCGCTATGGAACCCGGTTCCACTTCCGAACAGCTCAGTTTCCAGCAGGTCCTCGGGAAGAGAGCAATGAACTTTTACAAAAGGAGAGGATGCCCTGCCGCTAAGTTCGTGAACGATCCGGGCGACCGAACTTTTTCCCGTGCCCGGTTCACCCCAGATCAGAACAGGCGCTTCGGTGGGCGCCACCTTCCTGATTTGGACCTCGAGCCTCCGGCCCGCCATGCTCTTGCCAAGGCATACCAGCCCGAGATGCTCTTCGGAAATCTTCGCCCTTAGAGCCATATTTTCTCTTACCAGAGTCTCCTCGCGCCTCCTTACCTGGGATTGCAGGCTCAATACCCGGGCAACAAATGAAGCCAGCATCGAAAGGAACTGCATGTCATCGGCCAGCGGCGCCTGATCTCCGAACAGATCGTCCATGATGATCGCTCCCATGACTTCATCGGAGAGGGTGACCGGGGCGCCGAGCAAGCGGACCTGTTCCTTTTGAATGGAATGAAGAGCCTTGCGGTCCAAAAAAAGAGGCCTCGGGTTATCGCGCAGAACAACGAAGGGCTGGGGAATGCGCAATACAAGGTCAAACCCGGTTTTGTAAAGGGTGCGGATCATCTGTTCCGTGTCACCGCGCGAATCTTGCCTGGTTGGGGTAAAGAAAAAACGCACCTCTTCCCTGTTGCTGACGATGATGGCGGCAGTCGCCCGGGGAACAGCCTGTGAAAGGACTCCCAGCACTCCCTCGATGGCCTGTTCGAGATAGAGCGCACGATCTATCATCCTGTGCATCACAGAAAAGATATTTAATTTTAGTTCACATAGGTTGTCCATGCTTGCCGCCTTCTCGTTCGTTTAAAAACTGGATATCCGGGCTGGCTCCCCCGAACGGGTCTTGCCGCATAGCTTCCAGTTCCGTGCCAAACCGGAATAAGCCCGTTTTTGATAGCGAAATCAGAAAATTCAGATGAATTCTGTGCACAAAACGGCACAATTATGTTCGTTTAACCCTATTGAAGGCACAGTATTGTGCCAATTATGATATGTGTTTTGAACCAACCCTGCCGTCAAAAACTTTCCGAACCCCACTCTTGGCCGCGATGGAAGTATTTGGCAGATAAATTGCTCACTGATTAACCGCCACGCAGCACCAGAAATCTCCACATGTCCCACAACGGTTTAACCAGGCATCATTAGAGAAGCTCGCAATTCAAACAAGGGGAGAAGGAGCATGGTAAAAATTGAGGCAATCATAAAGCCGCACAAACTGGATGAAGTTCAAAAAGCACTATTGGAAATCGGTGTCCAGGGGATGACCGTTCTTGAGGTAAAGGGGTTCGGCCGTCAGAAGGGGCACACCGAGACGTATCGGGGCGCCGAATACACGGTTAATTTCGTACCCAAGTTGATGCTCACGATAGCGGTCAAGGAAGAGCAGCGCGATGAGGTGATGAAAACGATCCAAAAAGCGGCCTTCACAGGAAAGATCGGTGACGGAAAGATCTTTGTTTCCAAGTTGGAAGAAACCATGCGCATTCGAACAGGAGAAACCGGCCAGGAGGCACTCTAGGACGAATGAGGATCCATGAGTGTGCCTGAAACCGCCGCCCCAAAACGGGAGGCTGGATTTTTTCCGGCTAAAGAACGTTTAATCGAAATAAGAGGAGAGATAAAAAATGGCTGGATGGAAAAGAGCGCGGGTACTTCTGTTCGTTTCAACATTTATAGCCTTGATGTTAATGCTGCGCCCGGCCGTTGCAGAGGAAACTTCCCCCCAAGTTGGAGTTCAAGCTGCTGCGGCACAGCCTGCAGAGCCGCAACCCGACCCCGCTGGAATTGCGACGGGGACTAAGGCGGATGCCCTGGATGCGGCCGGTAATCCTTTTGTTGTTGCCGAGCCCACCGACACAAAGGATCCCGACTACGCGAAGAAGAAAAAGGAGTACGAAGAATACCAGGAGCAGGCAGCCAAAGAGCCCCTCGCGGTTAAGCTGGCCGACACCGTGGGGCATGGCCGGATTGCGACCAATTTCAACTGGACACTCGTCACAGGTTACCTGGTGCTCTTCATGCAAGCAGGCTTCGCCCTTCTCACCTGCGGTTTGGTGCGCAAGAAAAACGCCGCCCATCTAATGATGCTTAACTTCGCCGCATACGTCTTCGCCTTCCTGGCATACTACGCATGCGGCTACGCCTTCCAGTTCGGCGCCGTCGCAGTGAATGCGGCTCCAACGAATCTCGGTGGGATCCCGACTCTAAATGAGTTCCTCATTGGAAGCGGCCAGTGGGGCTTCCTGGGCGGCAAAGGCTTTTTCTTGAGCGGCCCGGCCTACGACGCCGGGAGCAATTGTCTCACGCTGTTCGAAGTCGTGTTCATGGAGACGGCCGGGTATATCATCGTAGGCGCCATCTGTGAGCGGATCACTTTCTGGGGATTCATCCTCTGTGAGATCTTCATGGGCGCCTTCCTCTACCCCATATTCGGTTGTTGGGTCTGGGGCGGCGGCTGGATGTCGCAGTTAGGCGCCACTATGGGCTTTGGCCACGGCTACGTGGATTTTGCCGGCTCGACCGTTGTCCATGGAGTGGGTGGCTTCGCCGCAATGGCGCTCGCCTATATTCTCGGCCCACGCATCGGCAAGTACGGTAAGGACGGCAAGCCTCGAGCCTTTCCCGCGCACAACCTCGCCTTTGTCGTGACCGGCACCTTTATTCTCCTGTTTGGCTGGATGGGTTTTAACCCGGGCTCAACCCTCGGCGCGTCGGACCTGCGCATTTCGGTGATAGCCGTTAACACCAATCTCGCCGCAGTCGCTGCTTCGGCGACGGCCTTGATTTTCTGGTACTGGCGTTTCGGCAAACCGGACATCACGATGGCGTGCAATGGCATGCTCGCAGGTCTCGTTGCCATTACTGCGCCTTGTGCGTTTGTTAGCCCGAACTCCGCCGTTATGATCGGCATCCTTGCGGGCATCCTCGTTTGCCTCGGAGTTCTTTTTAATGAGCGGGTGATCAAAGTCGACGATCCCTGCGGGGCCATCTCCGTGCACGGATATTGCGGCTGGCTAGGGGCCGTTTGTGTCGGCATTTTTGCTGATGGCACCTATGGTTCAGGCTGGAACGGCGTCGGCGCAACGACCTACCTCGGCAAAGCCGGCCAGGGTGTGACTGGTCTTCTCCATGGGGACGTGACGCAGTTCCTGACCCAGCTTGGCGGGGCCACCTTCCTGGCGCTGTACGCTTTCGGGTTTACCTTCATCGTGTTTAAAATCGTGAACGCCGTCAAGTCGATGCGCGTCTCTGAAGAAGTGGAACGCGAAGGACTCGACGTTCCGGAATTTGGTTTGCATGCTTACCCCGAGGACTCCTTGGTCGCATAGAATATAGGTGAGTGGGTGAATAGGTGAGTGGGAGTGTAAACCTCGCTCCGACTCACCCACTTCACCCATTCACTCATTTTTGAAATAAGTGCGTTTTGGTATGAACAAATTGGATATAAGAATGAGTTCCCTCACAAAAACGGCACAATTATGTTCATAGACCTCAATTGTAGGCACAGTTTTGTGCCAAATATGTTACGAGTTTTGAACCTATCCCGCCGAAAAAACCTTTTCTAGACTCACTCTTGGCCGAAATGACAGCCTTTGGCAAACAAATTGCTCTTTGTGTTGACTGCATGCAAAGCTCCAGAAGTTTCCACATCTTGCAAGGCGGCAATTTTTCACGGCGAAGAAGTAAACGACTACTATTTTACTAATCAATCGAATGAGGAAGGTGACTTATGGCACAGGGAGAAATGAAAAAGACACTGGGGCTGACCGGTGTCACGGTGAATGCAATGGCGTTGATTGCGCCGGGGGCATTTTTATGGTTGACCTACCAGGTGCAGGCCTCGCAGGTGGATTTGGCCGGCAACACTACTGCGATGGATATGTTTGCCGGACTTTTTGTCGCATTGATTCTGGCATTCCTGACCGCAGTTTCCTATTCCAAGCTCGCGGAACTCTATCCGGATGCCGGGACGGGCAGTTCATACTACTTTACCGAACAGGCCTTGCTGGGGGAGGACAAGCTGTCGCCTTTCGCCAGGTTGTCCAAGTTTGTGGTGGGCTGGTTCTCGCATCTTTACTACTGGGTATACCCGGGCGTAATGGTAGCAATGATGGCTACGCTCATAGTCTATATTTTCCAGCAGTTCGGTATCGATCTCTCCGCTTTCTGGCAGATTGTGGTCGCGGTATTATTCGCATTCATGGTCGGATACATAGCTTTTCGCGGGATCACCGGGTCAACCGTATCCAGTGTGGTGATCAATGTTATCCAGATCATTGCTTTGCTGGTAGTAACGATTCTGGCGCTGGTTTACCGTTTTACCAACCCCGAGCATGTTGAGTTCGTTCACTCGACACTCTCCTCGATTGTAATGCCTCACAGTTTCTCAAACGTGATGTTCCAGGCTACTGTGGCAATATTGCTGCTGGTTGGTTTCGAATCGGCCACGGCCCTTACGGCAGAAGCCAAGTCGCACAAGCACGTAAGCCGAGGGGTCATGATCTCGCTGGTTATCCAGGGACTCTTAATGTACCTTTTCGAATACTTCGGGGCCAATGCCTGGATTAACACGGCTTATACCGGGAAAGACGCCAAGGGCGCAGTGGTCACCGGCCTTGACGCCGCAGCCGCCTCCAGCGCTCCGCTTGGAGACATGGTGCAAAACCTTGGCAATGCTCTTCTGGGCAACATGGGCTTCGTCCTGATGATTACGGTCGCGATTACGGTGGCTATCGCCGTAATAGGCACCACTTTGGCCTGTTATAACACCGGGGTGCGCGTTACCTACGCAATGTCGAAGGATAAGGAAATGCCGAGCTTCCTCGGGTTTTTGCATCCCAAACACGCGACGCCGCATGCAGGCATACTGGCGATGACCATTGCCTCGGCAGTGATCGGTGCGTTCGGGGTCCTTTCGGTCGTAAACCTGACCGCCATAACCTTCTGGTCCAATATCGGCACCTTCGTTCTCTACGGGATGACAAATGTGATAGCGCTGGTGGCGTTTTTGCGGCATCCGCAGCGAAATGCGTTCACGCACATAGTGGTTCCCGTTCTCGGCACTTTTGCCAACATCGCCATGCTGGTCGCGGTGCTCTACCTGGGAATCCTTGGCGGCGGCGATACCCAGACCGCTGCTATGTACTCGATCATAGCCACCGGGGTATGGCTTGTGATTGGCGTTGTTTACCTGTTTGTACAAAGCTCCCGTACCCGCAGGAAAATAATTGGAGTACCTGTTGAAACCCATTAAAGTTACTATAGACTTAACCCGTTAAATTGGCAGAAGGGCGCATTTCGAGAGCGCCCTTCTGCCCGTTGGAGGCCTCCTTGCGAGCCAGCACTGCTTCTAAGAGGGATTATGTAGTGGATGCCTTACAGGTGCACGGTCTTTCCGATAAGGGGAGCCGTCAAAACAACGAAGATTACTTCGGCTATTACATGCCTACCGGGGGGCTCGACCGCCTGGGAAGCCTGTTTGCGGTTTCGGACGGCGTGGGCGGAAGCGCTGCCGGGGAGGTCGCCAGCGCCGAGGCGGTCAACGTGTTGCTCCAGGAATATTATTTCGGCGATCATACGGACAAAGTCCCCGAGAGGCTAAAAAACGCATTCCGAAATACTTCCCTGCACATTTACGATCTTTCGATCAGTCATAGTTCGACGCGCCACATGAAGTGCACCCTCTCCACTCTTTTGTTGAAACAAAACCGGTTCTTTATCACACATGTCGGTGACTCGAAAATCATGCTGCTGCGCGATAATGATATGATCCAACTGACCAAGGACCACAACCTGGTGGGAAAACTCATGCGCCTTGGACTGGTAACCGCTGAAGAGGCGCGTACACATCCCAACAAAAATGTGCTATTGAAAGCGGTTGGGGATGGCCCATTGCTGATGCCTGATTTTTATTCGGGGGTCATCCGGCCCGGGGACCTTTTTTGTATGATTACCGATGGGATACTGGAACATGCCACCCACGACGAGTTAAAATCATTTCTCATCGAGCAGGGTTCGTCCACAAATGAATTGGCCGAGCTGATAGCCGAACTCAACAGGCGCGGCGGCCAGGATAACATGACCATCATGACGGTTAGAGTTAACAGGATTTACTAAAAGAGGCGGTGACAAAAATGACTAAAATAGAATGCATCCTGCGGCCGGATAGGATTTCGGAAGTGAGCAAAATCCTTGGCAGCCTGGGGATCAAAGGGATGACCGTAACAGAGGTGATCGGCTGCGGATTGCAGAAAGGCCACATCCGGGATGACTGGAACACCGAGTTCAAGATCAATCTGCTGCCGAAAACCAAAATAGAGATGGTGGTCTCCGACAGCATGGTTGATGACGTAGTAAACGCCGTAATCAAAATTTCCCGCACTGGCGAAATCGGAGACGGCAAAATTTTCACCTATCCCCTTGGTAACGCCATACGGATTCGCACGGGTGAAACCGGCGAGGATGCAATCTAGGGTTTTCTCAATAAAAGCAGAAGAATCGCAATCAGAACGGCAGCCAACACTGCCCCTCCGTATATCAGCAGGTTATTCCGCTTGGTGGGGAGGACAGCGGCCATCGGCGGGTCGGGTTCATTCACCCATTTGAGGTCTGCCGGGTCGGGTTCATTCACCCATTTGAGGTCTGCATTTTCAGGAAAGCGCAAATCATTTGCCATCTGCTCCGCCGAGTCGTAGCGTTCATCCTTTCTTCTGCGCAACGCTCTGCGAATGGCCGCCCATATCCCTGGATGCAAACCTTTTACCCCCGTGAGCGGTTCAGGGTCTTTGGTCATGTGCAGGTACATGACCGTCAGCGGATTATCCCCGGTAAACGGAGGAGATCCGCTTAAAAGGTTATACATGAGGCAGCCGACTGCATAGATATCGCTTTTTGCAGTGCCGCGTTCTCCTTTGATCTGTTCGGGGGCCATGTATTCGGGGGTCCCCATGAGACCCGAAAAACCGCGCCAGGTAACCCGGGGCGCCCCTTCCATGAGCGCGATGCCGAAATCGAGAATTTTCAAATGGCCATCCGGGCCCAGCACAAGGTTTTCCGGTTTTATATCACGGTGATACACTCCCCTTTCATGGCAGTAGTGTAGCGCATCCAACAGGTTTGCCACTATCTTTACCGCCTGGTCGACAGGGAGTTTTCCCTTTTCGTTTAGAATTTCAGCCAGTGATTCGCCTTCGGCATATTTTAAAATGAGGTACGGGGGGTCCTCTTCGGAAATGTCCAAAGCCACGGGCACGTCCGAATGGTTTAAAAGCTTGCCTATGGCTACTTCCCGCCTGAACCGCTCATAGACTGCCGGGTCTCCCAACTGCGTGATATGAGGGACCTTCATAACCACTTTCCCCTTGGATTGAAGGTCCTCCGCCAGAAAAGTAGCGCCAAATCCACCCTGCCCCAATGAGGACAAAATTTTATACCGGTCCTGAAATATTGATCCGATTTCGAGCATTCGCTAGGTTCCCCAATGTTTCCCTGAATTATATCACATATGTGAGGTTCCGGGTTGCGGGTTATCGGTTACTTCGTGGCCATCATTGTTTTCGAGCACAGAGTGCTTTTGGGTCACGAAGAGCACGAAGTAAAGCATATCTTGGATCTGTTGGAGAAATGTTTTCGCGTGCTTTGTCTTCCTCGTGTCCGACCCGATACTCTTTAGGTTCGAAAGGCCACAAAAGTGCTTATCCGGATAGGTTTTCTCTGTGAATCTTCGCGTCTCCTTCGTGCTCTTCGTGACCAACATTGGCCTCACTGATCGATTCAAATGAGTATATGCGAGGCAAGCACAGGTGCTTTGACGCTTAAGCAGCAAGTCCTTTTTCGTCTCCTCTTAGCCGAACTGAATGACCATTCCGCCCGTTACGATGATTACCAGGCCCAACCATGTCGAATGCGGCACGCTCTCGCCAAATAGAAATCGGCCGCACATCACGCTTACCACGGCGAATATCGCTACATAGACGCCAAGCAGCTTTGAAAAGTCCCACTGAACCGTGTTGACCAGCAGGCCGTAGCCTGCCAGCATTAGACCACCGGCCAGGATGATAACAAGATTGGTCCCGCGCAGGCCTTTTCGAACTACGGCGTCGCCTCCTACCTCAAGCATGGCTGACCCCAGGAATACAAGCCATGCGGCAAGGGGCAGATTAAATAATTTTTCCATTTTTTACCTTTCTGATAATAAAATTTGTGAACAAACTGAGCCTCTTGCAAAACTCAATTTTTAGGCCCGCAATGTAGATCCCGGACATTTTGCAAGAGGCTCGAATTCATTTAGCAATTCTTATGCTCAGCTCTCGGGACCTGCCCTGTTGCGAGGGGCCCGGCCCGGGCCAAAAATCGCGGGAGGCCGGAAATCCTGAGTCCGGCAGGAATTAAATTCTTAAAAAAATAAACTTTTGGCTGGATTTATTTCTATTTTTTAAGGGAAGGGGAAAACATTTTGGAAGATAAAGGTACAAAAATGTTCCAGTCAATCTCATTCATTGCAGATTGCTCAAATCTAAAATCACCAATCTAAAATCTAAAATTGTAATTTTATTCATATGAAATCAGGACGGCCGAGACGAGCGCGAGGATTATTCCGGCCATCTGGACGACGTTTATTCTTTCCTTGAGGAAAATCATCGCCAGGGCGACGGTTACGACCGGATAAAGCGCGGTCAGGGGCGCAACAACGCAGATCTTGCCTCCACGAATCGCATACATGAAGCAAAGCAGTCCGAGGTAGCCCATCACCCCGGTGAGAACGGCGGGTATTATCCCGCGTATTTCGACCCCTCCAAGTTGAGGCCGCAGGATAAGAAACGCTAAAAGGGCAGTTACTGTCCCGCCCAATACTTCGTACATGAAAGCTGTTTTTGGCTCGAGGCAACTTAGCGCCATTTTGGGAAAAAAGGCCCAAAGACCCCACATGACGAGCGCGAGAGCAGAGTATAGGACCCATTCCTTCATACTTATATCCTGAGGCTGAAGGGGTTTAGGCTGAAGGTTTTTAGGTACTGCCTAACAGCCTGACAGCCTTCAGCCTAAACCCCTGCTTTAATACATTTCCGATTTGAAGTAGGAATCATCGGTAGGAGGCCCCACCTGTCTCAAGGGGGCCTGGCCATCTTCAGTTACACCTTTCTCGGGAGGTCCTTCGGATTCACCCTCGGATTCACCGTCTTCATTTTCCAGATTAGGTTTGGACCCGGGAGCAGGAACTTTGTCTGCAAAAGCAGCATATACGGCCCCGGCATCGTCCGACCTTGCAACCGCCCCCGAAGATCCATTTATCTTGGCGAAAATAATGCCCTCAGGGATCGCGAAGGTTTCTACGGGTTTGTCTTGCAGGTACTCTTTCATGAAATAGACCCAGATCGGACAGGCTGCATGCCCGCCGGTCTCTCCTTTTCCAAGCGAGACAGTGTGGTCGTCGTAGCCAATCCAGACGCCGGTGAGCACCGAAGGAGTAAAGCCGATGAACCAGGCGTCCTTGAGTTCGTTGGTTGTTCCGGTTTTCCCTGCTGCGGGCCTGTTCAGCTCCTTTGCCCTTGTTCCGGTCCCCTCTCGTATCACGCCCTGGAGCAGGTCGGTCATAACGTAGGCCGTTTTAGCCGATATCACCTGTTCTTTTTTTACCTGGTGTTCCTCTATCAGATTGCCGTACCGGTCTAAGACTTTATCTATAACGTAGGGTTCGACCCGCTCTCCCTGGCCGGGAAAGGTGGAATAGGCCGTAAGCATCTCCTGGAGCGTAACGCCGGAGGCCCCGAGGGCCAGAGCCAGGGTCGGAGTAAGCTGAGCGGCTATCCCCAGTTGCCTGGCGTAATTGATGGCGTAGTTTACCCCGATCGATTCGAGGAGCTTGACCGTAACCACATTGCGCGAATGGATGAGGGCCTTTCTAAGCAGGATGGGGCCCCAGAACTGGCGGTCGTAATTGGCAGGACTCCATGAGCCTTTGACGCTGTGGTCGTAATAGGTAATCGGCGCGTCGATCAGTATTGAGGCCTCGGTGTAGCCCTTGTCGAGCGCGGCCGCATAAATTATGGGCTTAAATGAAGAGCCCGGCTGCCGTACGGCCTGCGTACAGCGGTTAAACTGGCTCTTTTCGAAATTGCGCCCCCCAACCATGCAGATGACCCGCCCGGTAGTGGGTGAAATGGTCATCAGCGCCCCTTCCATCCCGGGGTCCTGCTCGACGGCCCCGGCCCAGGTATCTTTTTCCTGCCGTCCGGTCAGTTTTATTCTAAGGATGTCGCCGATGCGGAAAACCTTCTCTGCCCGGTTGCTGGAAACCTGCGCCCATTGCCAGCCCGCCTGTGGAACAAAAGCCTTTGCTCCGCCAAGGTCCACTGAAATTATCTTTGATTTGGCGTCGAATTGCTTTATCAGCCCGGCAACGACCTTGCCTTGCTCCAATTCGCCGTTGGATTGACCGAGAATTCGAAGTGCGTTTGGCCACTCGTCCTCGGGGACATGGGCGTGAAGACCTCTATACCGCTTATGGCGTTTGTCGAGCTCGCGAAGTCCCTGGTCGAGCGCCTTCTCGGCGATTCGCTGCGCCCTGAGATCCATAGTCGTTTGTATAATAAGGCCTTCTTTATAGAGCATCTCGCGGCCGAAGCGAGCCTCTGCCTGCCGGCGGACTTCCTCGGTAAAATAGTCCATCTTCGGGGAGGCGAAGCGCTTGCCCTTGGCGATTTGCAGAGGCTTCGCCAAAGCTTTCCGGGCATCATCGAAAGTTATGAAGTCCGAATCGACCATCCTCTGCAACACGTAGCGCTGCCTTTCACGTGACACCGCGAAATGATGAATCGGTGAATTATGGTTGGGGGCCTTGGGCAGACCCGCCAGAAGCGAAGCTTCCGAAATGTCCAGCTCGCTCGCATGTTTATCGAAATAGGTCCTGGCGGCCGCTTCCACCCCGTACGCCCCGGCGCCGAAATAAATCTGGTTCAGGTAAAGATAGAGTATCTCGTTTTTGCTGAGGCTGCTGTCGATCCGCTCGGCGAGAATGGCCTCTTTTACCTTGCGCAGAAAAGTGCGCTCTGGGGTAAGGAGCAGTGATTTTACCACCTGCTGGGTTATGGTGCTCCCGCCCTGTACGATTTCACCGGCCTGCAGGTTTTTCACCATGGCCCGAAAAATACCGATCAGGTCCACTCCGCTGTGCTCATAGAAACGCGTGTCTTCCGCGGCGATAAAGGCCTTGACAAGATGCGGCGGAAGCTCATTTAGCGGAACAAGGTACCTGCGCTCGATAAAGAATTCGCCGATCTGTTGGCCATCGGCTGAAAATACGCCGGTAGCCAGAGGCGGATGATAGTTCTTCAGGGCCTCAACGCTTGGAAGCGACTGGTCGATCTGCACATAAATCGCGAAGACCGCGATTCCTGCTACCATTGAAAAGCAGAGCAAAACTGAAAACAGGCCAAAAACAATCCACCGAAGGGTCCTCCTTCTTGGCTTGCGGCCTTGTGGAACCGGCTTTTTCATATCTTACCTTTTTTCCGCCCCGGGCCACCGGGAGGAAATGTCTCGTCATCCTTGTAATTTAACTTCACTGAATTAACTTCTTTGACACGCCGTAGCAATAGTAACGCCGTATTTTTTTCGCGGTTAATAATAGGCTTCCGGCGACGCCATTTCAATGGTGAAACGAATTGAGGGATTCTGAAAGGATCACAAAGATGAAAGCTCTTTGTTATTACCAGCATGGCGAGCTCGATGTTCTCAGGTACGATGATGTGGCCGATCCCGCTCCCGGGAGAGGCGAGGTCCTTGTGGAAGTAAAGGCCTGCGCTTTGAATCACCTCGATATATGGGTCATGCGGGGGTGGCCGGGCCTCAATCTCGAGATGCCTCACTGGGGCGGTTCGGATATTTCAGGAGTTGTGGCAGGTCTGGGTGAGGGCGTTTCGGGACTTGAAACCGGCCAGGGGGTTGTGATCGATCACGGAATAAATCCTGTGGAAGACGAGTTCACGCTCCGCGGCGAGCATTCCATGAGCCCGAAGTATATGATCATCGGCGAAAATGTTCGAGGAGGGTTTGCCAGGTATGTGGCAGTTCCGGCGAAAAACCTGGTGAGGATACCTGACGATATAGATTTCCCCGAAGCATGTGCCCCGCTGCTGGTTACTCTTACTGCATGGCGAATGCTGATGCACAGAGCAAAGCTGCGGGCAGGCGAGACCGTGCTGATAGTGGGGGCCGGAGGCGGGGTCAACAGCGTCTCCATACAGATCGCCAAGCTGGCCGGGGCCACAGTCTATGTGGTGGCGGGCAACGCCGCAAAAGCGGAAAAAGCCCTTGAACTTGGAGCCGATTTCGTGATCGACCGTTCAAAGGTGAACTGGGGCAAGGAAGTCCAGAAACTCACAGCAAAACGCGGTGTGGACCTGGTTGTGGACAACGTGGGCGCGGCCACTCTCCATACCAGTATGGCTGTTGCGGCCAGAGGTGGCCGGATAGTAATCGTCGGCAATACCAGCGGTCCGCTGGTGGAAGTCGATATCCGAATGATATTCGGAAAGCAGATAAGCCTCATCGGAAGCACAATGGGCGGCCCGCAGGACTTTCGCGACATCACCCGGCTCCTTTGGAGCGGCAGGATCAAGACGTCCATCGAAGAAGTGATGCCCCTGAGCGAGGGCAAACGCGCCTTTGAAATGATGGAACGCGGCGAGATGTTCGGCAAGATAGTGCTGACGCCTTGAATTCAGGACTGAGGACCGAGTGCTGAGGACTGAGTGGGAAAACCTGAAGGACTTAAGAGCGAGGACTGAGGGCTGAGGGCTGAGGATATTCAGAAATCTAAAATCTTCAATCTAAAATCTGCGATTACTTGAGGAGCGAGGACTGAGGGCTATCGATTTGTTTAGATATGATCCGAAATACGAAAAGTCCCTTAGTTCAATCCTGCCCCTCACCCCGCTGGCACCCGCGGGCTGAATGGGGGTGCCTTCGACCGTCCTAAAGGGTGATCTGATGATTCCAATCGGGAAATAAACTATTTCGCCCATTCTAAAGCAGCCTTATCTGTAAATACTAAATGGCGGGCGTGGGCACATCCATCCAGGCTGTAGCTGTTCCCACCTGTTTGACATTTATGATGTCACCCGTTCGGGTATTAATATCCATGAATCCAATCGGGACCCGAGTAGTGTTGAAGGAAAAGAGCCGGGTATTGGAGAGGTGCCCGTCCCCGTTGTGATCGATCTCGACGAACACGATGCGCCGCAGCGGACAGGATTGGCAATCCATTGCTGCATTATCCACCATTACCGGGCAGTGATGCCTTCTTGCCATTGCCGGATCGGCGTGGAGCATGGCTGCCATTTGCGCGGATGGAGGGCGCCGAAGGTGTTCGAAAGGATTGAATATCCAATCCGCTATCAGAGCGAAAGTATTATGGTGCTGGTGCAGGTGGGATGCCACGCCGGTATCGGCGATCATTCCCTGCATCACGTAGTCGGGCGGCATTACATAGCCGAGATAATCCTTCTCGGGTTTAAGGAATGACAGTGATGGCGGCAGATCGGTCCCCGCAAAAACCTCCTTCATGACATTTGCGCTCAGGCCGTCGTCTTCCGGGAGTATCGAAACCAGCGTCACATTGCGGCTCGCTTCGATGGGGAGTGAATTTAGAGTGACCGCTCTTAGCAAGAAACCAGTCCCGATGACCACAAAGGGTATGCAAAAAGTGATCGCAATGGGTTTTAGAGAACTGCTGCGAAGGAATCCGAATGGTGCCGAAAGCCCTTTCTCGATGGAGCGCGGCAGGAACATGCCGGTGCTCTCCATGTACTCCCGGTAGCCGTCTCCAAACTGTCCGAGCATCCGTCGTTCCTCATCTTTAGCCAGGAAATAGTAGAGGATAAACATGATCGAAAGAGAGGCGAGTACCAGGAACCTTGGCCAGAGGATACTCATTCCTGTCCCCCACAGCCCGAGGGCAAGATACTGCGGATGGCGGATGTAACTGTACAAACCCTTGCTCGCTATTCCCCATTTGAATATCTTTCCTAGGTAGACCTGCAAAGCGCACAGAAACAAAGTCAGAGAGCCAAGGACGAAAAGGACGGACCCCAGAATGCGAACTGCCTTCAGAAACATTGTCGGTGGCAGGATCATGTGAGGCAGAAAGAAGCTGGTGAGCCACCTGGTTGCGCTGTAATCCTGGAGCCAATGCAGTATGGGGTTAAAGACCGAGTAGAAGAAAAAGGCAAATGGGCTGATCATGATCATCACTTCAAAGGCCATAATAAAAAAGACCATGATACCGCCTCTTGCAGCGATTTTCTTAGATAATTCAACGAAATTTTGAACTAGCATCAGGCTCTCCTTTAAAGCTCGGATCACGGAGCAAATTGCGCGCACAGACCGGCTATATTCAAGGATCCCCTATTATAGCCATCCGGAAAAAGTTCTCCCAGGTCAGTTATGTCTATATGGTTCGTCGTGCAAGTTTCACAGACTGTGGGAATCAGCAAACATGACATCCCGAGCCTCTTACTCAGCTAGCTCAAACGGCCAGCCAACCAATCCTCCTTCGATAAACCAGACGCGATCGAAACCTTCCGCATTCAGAATTCTCTGGGCCTCATAGCCTCTCATGCTCACTTTGCAAAAAGCGAGAATGTCTTTGTCGCGCGGAAGTTGAGAAACCTTTTCGCGAAGGGCGCCCAGCGGGATATGAACGACTCTGTCATCGGGCAGACGCAGCATCCTGAATTCATCCGGGGTGCGCACATCGAGAAGAACAAAATCATTACCGTTTCGCATACGCTTCTCGGCCTCCAGGGAAGAGATGCCTTGCGCCAGCCCATCGAGTTTGTTTGCAAGAAGATGCGCAGTAGCAGCAATGGGATCTATGGGAGGAGCATAATGGGGGGCATATGCCAGGTCCAAGACCGCCAATTCATCTATCGTTGCTCCAAAGAAGAGGGCGGTTGCAGCAACGTCGATACGCTTGGCTGCATCTCCCATACCTACGACCTGTACGCCCAACAGTTTCCTGCTGCGGCGGGATGCAACCATTTTGATTATTAGCGGCTTGCTCTGGGGGATGTAATGGGGCAGTGCAGGACCGGACCAGATAGTTGTTTCAATATCCGGATACAAAAGTCTTGCCTGCTTTTCGGTAAGGCCGGTACGTCCAAGGTTGTAATCAAAAGCCTTGCATATGCCGGTTGCCGAAATGCCGGGGAATGGGGCAGAGATGCCTGCTATATGATCGGCGATAGTCCTGCCGTGCTTGTTTGCAGTAGAACCCAAAGGGACAAAAACTGGATCTTTGATTACAGGATCCATACACTGATTGACAACGCAGTCTCCACCCGCATAAATGTCCGGGGCACTGGTTTGGCAATAGCTGTTAATGATGATTCCGCCCTTTGGCGCACAGGCCAGCCCGGCTTCCCTGGCCAGTTCGTCATTTGGGCGAACACCGGCGCCTATCACGACCAGGTCGGCGGGAATTCTGTTGTTTTCAGTAACGACGGCCGAAACCATGCCATTGCCTTCAATCGAGTTGACTGCTTCGCCGAGGATCAACCTGACCCCTTTACTCCGAAGGTGTTTGGCAGCCAGCGCGGCCATCTCGAAATCAAGAAACTGTGGCAGAATCTGATCGAATATCTCAATTAAAGTAACTTCAAGACCACGGCCTCTCAAAGCTTCCGCCATCTCGATACCGATGTATCCAGCTCCTACCAGTACGGCATGACGAAGCTTCTGGTTCTCTATCTGCTCAACCATGCTTTCAGCGTCATCCGGGTGGCGCATGAACCAGACGTTTTTGAGATCGATTCCCTCGATGGGCGGCACAATGGGCCGGCTTCCTGTCGCAAGAACCAGCTTATCATACGGAAGCTCCGATTGCGTTCCTGAGTCCAAATTCCGTACCCGAACGATCTTTCTGTTTCGGTCTATTAAGTCGGCTTCCGTTCTTGTCAGGGTGTGAAAGCCTTTCACTTTTTCAAAGAAGACAGGTGTTCGCTTAACACTTGCCGGTGTCTCACAGAGCATCCCGACGTCAGGAAACGTACCCTCCACATAATATGGAAGCCCGCATGCACCATAGGAAACCAGACGTCCCCGTTCGATCATGGTGACATCTGCGTTTGGCATAAGGCGTTTAAGACGTGACGCCGCTTTGGGCCCGCAGGCCACTCCACCGATTATCAGGACGCGAATTCCATCTTTCATGAGTTTTCACCTTTAATGAATCAGATCTGCTCTACATGAAAATGTTCACATTAAGAGACAGCCGTCGAAACACCGATTCTGTTCAGAAGTTGGCTTTGCCACAGCAACTTCCTGGAATACACCCCTGGGATGAAGAGTTAGATCCGCAACATCCGGTATCTACGATCCCATCCTGCTTTACTCCTGAGAGGCTGGAAGGCTTGGACAAAAGTTTCGTTAGTTCAGAACTTCCGCATTTCTGGCAGGATATTTCCTCACCGCCCCCGTATACGAGCTTTTCAAAAACATTGCCGCAGCACGCACAAAGAAACTCAAATATGGGCATTGCAATTCCTCCTTGGTTATAAGTTCCTTTTATTTAAATCAAATAAAGATGGCCTCCTGCGATAGAACGCTTCGTAATTTCTTCAGTAGGCCATCAGCCTCACCCGGCCCTGGGTCGAGGGGGAGACGGCACAGGATTCCTAGTCCTTCGGCCGCTTCATGGAACTCATGATCCCAAAGGGCGCTCATCACAGCGGTATTCACCATCGCATTGACGCCGATGATTTTCTTTACGAGGTCGAGCGACTCAGTGTCCGGCAATTCGGAATCGATTATGATCAAATGTGGGCATTTGGCGCGTGCAACAGTAAGCGCCTCAGTTCCTGAAGCAACCTGATCGAGATGAATTCCGGGGTCTGAGGACAAGCCTTCGAAAAAGGCTTTAATGCTTTCCCTTCGGACCGAAACTAAAAGAATATGCAGCATTTATTCTCCGTCTCTTCTGTTCAGCCATGGGCTGGCAGCTTCCATGGGCTTCCGGGAACCAGAAGCCCATGGAAGCTGCTCTTAAACACAGCCGGTCGGTTTGGGCAAACCCGCCATCTTGCATGCTCCCTTACCCGGTCCCGAGGGAAACAGATCATAGATATACTTGAGCTTATATCCGGTAACCTTGGTGAGGATCCGGACCATCGGAGCGATCCCGTGCTTGCGGTAGTAATCCTGAAGCACGTTGATGACATTCCAGTGCTCTTCGGTAAGCTCGGCGATACCCTCGGAAGTCTTCACATAGTCGACCCACGCGGGGCACCATGTATCAAAGCTGGCAATAAACCCATCTTCGTCAACTTCAAAACTCTTGTCTTTGAATTCAATCTGGCTCATGAAACTCCCTCCCTCAATAGATTGGATTAATCCCGAAAAAACCCCGGTCACATGACAACCGGAATCGTCAGACATTCAGTTTCTGTTTCTCTGAAATGTTCTTGTAGTAGTCCGCTATGGCTTTTCCCGGCGTATTGATCGCCAGTCGAGCACACTGCATGTGGTCTTCCGGCAAGCCGCCAACGGGCCGCTGCAATCTCATCCGGCTCAAGGTGGAGCGCCTCGATCAAGACCTGCCGGTCTCGACTCCTCCACCGCCACATGTGAAATCATTTGTGAACTGCTGCAGTTTCCTTTTTAGGAAAGCATCGACAGCCTCTCCTACCGTTTGTACGCCACCGCCGTATAGAACATTTATTCCCACCTGGTTAAAACCCATTAGCGGCCTCATGCCCATGCCGCCTGCGATAAGGACTTTTACCCCGTTTTGAGCCAGGTGATTGACCGGGGCCATGCATCCACCCTGCTGATGAGGTACGTTCGGCAAGGTTCGGACATTTTGGACCTGACCGTCCGTGACTTCCACGAGGGTATAGAGATCGCAGTGCCCGAAGTGAGCGCCAAGAAGTGAGTCCAGCCCTCCCGGGATTGTTGATGGAACAGCTACAGTGATGTTTTTCATTTTTTCTCCTCACAATCGCATATAACGCGAAATATGTCGGGCGAAGTCTGCCAACCTGTAAACATGGAATCGTATCATCTGCCGGGAGACTCACCGTCGAAAGCGTGCAAGTTCCTCGATTCCAAGCCAGGTTCTCCTTAATTCCAGGCTGAAGTCCGTTTCGGGCAATTCCGTAACGACCAACCCCTGTACCATTGCTTTGGTTACAACCGGAACGTGCGGAAGCTTTGCGATCACTGGATAGCCCCGCAACCGGCAATAGGCTTCGATTTTGTCCACCTCTTCATGGTTAAGATCGTATTTATTGATGATGACCGCGAAAGGGACCTTAAAATGGCTGCACAGCTCAGCCACCCTCTCGAGGTCGTGCCGCCCGGATGGCGTCGGCTCGGTTACCGCAACCGCAAGATTGGTTCCGGAAAGTGAGCTGATTACGGGGCAGCCTATGCCGGGTGCTCCATCGCAAAGAATGAGATCTTTCCCGAAAGCTTTGGCCAACTCCCGCGCTCGATTCTTTAGGATCATGACAAGGCGTCCGGAGTTTGCTTCACCTGGAAAGATCTGGGCGTGAACCATCGGACCAAACCTGGTAGATGATAAATACCAATGCCCGCAGTGTTTCTGTGGAAAGTCGATAGCCTTCTCGGGGCAAAATTCGACGCAAACCTTGCAGCCTTCACAACGGAGACGATCAACCGAAAACCCATTCCCATTATTACGCACGGCATCGTACCGGCACATGGAAGCGCATACGCCGCAGCCGGTACACTTTTCACTGATGATTTGAGCCTCGTAGCCGGAATGAAATTCTTCACTCCGATAATTCTTCGGGTGCAGGAGCAGGTGAAGATCTGGGGCGTCCACATCCAGGTCGCATATGACCTTGTTTGAAGCCAAATGAGCAAAGGCCCCGGTCAGCGAGGTCTTCCCCGTACCGCCCTTGCCGCTGATGATCACAATTTCATGCATGGGCGGCCTCCACTGGAGCCGGTCTTAAAGCCAGTTCGCAAACCCTTTCGTGTATGGAGACGAAGATCTGCCTGAATTCCGGCGACAGGTCCGCAATGATCCTACCTCGTGCATAGGCCTCTGCAACGGCGCGGTCAAATGGGATCTCGGCCAGCACCGGTATTCCTTTTTTCCTGCAGAACTCGTACACCTCACCATTGCCGATTCCTGCACGGTTTATAACCACGCCCATTGGTTTGCCCAGCGGGGAAAATGCCTCACAGGCAAGCTTAAAATCGTGGAACCCGAAGGGAGTGGGCTCCGTCACCAGGACAATTACGTCGCTGTCGATCACTGCGTTTACGGCTGGACAACTTACCCCCGGAGGCGCATCGATGATTGCATCCTGGCCATTGGCCGCCATAATATCATTTAACCTGGACTTGAC